>JBBTBY010000044.1 GCA_038043445.1 Spirochaetota bacterium | reverse complement strand
TGCGATGAAGATAAAGCTTACCACGCAGGATACGGTGAACATGCTCCAGCTCAAGCGCATTGCGCGGGAGAAATTCGCCGGGAGCTGCCGCTGCTGCAGGGAATGCGACGGGGAGGCGTGCCGCGGCGAGGTGCCGGGCATCGGCGGCATCGGCACGGGGGATGCGTTCGTCCGTAATGTGAAAGCGGTGAAATCATACACGATAAACACCTCGCTCATACACGGCATCAAGGAGCCGAATACCAATACCGGCCTGTTCGCGTATCATCTTGAGGCGCCGATCATCTGCGCTCCGATATTCGGCACCGATGTCAATCTCGGCGGCGGTATGACCGAGGCGGATCTCGCCGAAGCGCTCGTCGAGGGTGCTCGCGAGGCGGGCATCATCGCCATGCTGGGCGAGAACGGCGATACCGATTCATATCGCATAGGACTTAAGGCGATAAAGAAATTCGGCGGCTACGGCATCCCGATGCTGAAGCCTGTTCGGACGCAGAGCGAGATAATCAGGAAGATACGCGGTGCCGAGGATGCCGGCTGCATCGCAGTGGCCATCGATATCGATGCCGGATCATTTCTTGCGCTCGGGTCGAACAAGGAAGAGATAGTGACCAAGACGGAAGAGGAGCTTGCCGAGATAGCCGCATCCACCGAGCTTCCGCTTATCGTCAAGGGCGTTATGAGCGTACAGGATGCGAAAATAGCGGTAAAAGCAGGGGCAAAAGGGATATATATATCGAATCACGGCGGGCGTGTCCTTGAAAGCTCGCCGGCGACCGTGGATGTGCTCCCCGATATAGCCGCCGCTGTCAAAAGCAGGGCCAAGATCATCGTTGACGGCGGGTTCCGCACCGGGGCAGATGTGCTAAAAGGAATGGCATTGTCTTCCGATATTATAGGTGTAGGGCGTCCATTTGCCATAGCTGCATACGGGGGGGGCGCGCGCGGGGTGCAATTCGCCGCATCCCGGCTGCGTGAGGAATTGATGCGTGCAATGATACTGAGCGGTGTCGGCGCGCTTAAGGACATTACGCGGGAAACGATCGGACGCCTCTAAAACCTGAAGGTATGGTATGAAAAAAGGTACGGTACGACATTGCATCATCGCGGTGACGCTCGGTGCGGTCAGCGGCTTTGTGATATCCCTTGCGGTCTTTCTGCTGGCCGTATCGCTTGTACGTGCGAGCGGGAGCGACAGCCTCCTCTCGTTCGTCACGGCGCTTAAGGGAGATCTTGATGCGAATGTCCGCTACGCGCTCCTCTGGGGCGTTCTGTTCATCCCGGCGTCATTGCTTTCGCTGCGCGAGCTGGCGAGCGGCCGCGAACGATGGATGGGCCGGACGATATACCTTTGGCTCTTTCTTATCACCGTCCTTGCCTGCATACTTGCCGGCATCGGCAACGGGCTCTATCTGCGCGTCGTTTCCGGCATCATCTATTCGGCTGCCGCGGCGGCGGTCTGTGCTGCTGCGGTCATCGTCGTTCGCCGTTCGTTCTTCTGGCTCTATTCGACGCTCCTTTCCATTTTCATGGTCGAGAACAAGAACGCGTACCTGCTCGATACCGAATTCGCCGCCCGTGAGCGCGTGCCGGATTATGAACTGTTCCTCCGCGAGCTTGAGGACCTCCTCGCCGTGAGCAGACGGATAAAACGCCCGCTCGGCATCATGGGCGTACGCATCGCCAACCAGCTTGCGCTCATCGAGCGTTATTCCTCGGACGGATATGATGCCCTTGAGAAACAGCTCATCGATCTCATACGCAGGCATGCGCGCACCGGTGAGAACCAGTGCCTTGTGCAGAAGGGGAGCATCATTTCCGTCGTGTTCGCCGACAGCGACAGTGCCTATAAGGCGCTCGCCCGTTTTGAAAAGCTCGTTGCTGCGCACCGCTTCGTGTACCGCAATGCCGAGACGGATGTGCGCGTGGTGTTCGGTGCGGCCGGTTTCGATTTCGCACGGACGCCGCACAGCGAGAGCGCATCCGAGCTTCGGGACGTACTCCTGCTCAGGACCATCGACGCATTAACCGATGCAGAGCACAATAATGCCATCGTCGTCAATTATCAATAATCGACAGGGCGGGTAACGCGGATGGAAGCGTTAATCGTCATACTGGCCATCAGCGTGATCCTGATCATACGCTATGTGTGGGACAGTCTCTACTTCCCGCGCAAGCTCACGCGGCTCGAGCAGTCGTTCAAGCGCGGCGAGTTCGAGACGATACTGAACGTCATCAACGGGTTCACCGCCGTCCAGAAAAAGCTGCTGCCCGTGCAGTGGATGCTCGCGCGGGTGTACTTCCAGCAGTCGCAGTTCGTCATGTCGCTCCTCCATCTGAACGAGATCGTCTCCGGCGGGACGTTCACCCCCGAAGTGCCGGCGCTCGATGTGCACCGCATGCTCGCTGTCATCTATGAACGCACCGGGAAGAACAAGAAGGCGGCCGAGGAGTACGAAGAGGTGTTGAAGCTTGATCCGCAGAACCTCGAGGCGCTCACGAAGATAGGCGGGTACTACTATGAGCAGGGGGACAGCGAGCGTGCAAAGGCGGCGCTTGACCGTGCGTACAGCATCGATCGGACCAATAATGAGACCATCTATATGCTCGCGATGATCAACTACGATCAGAAATTCTACGATATGTCGCTCGCGTATACCGAGCAGTGCATCATGAGCGATTCGGAGAACCACAAGGCGATACTCCTCAGGGGGAAGACCGAGTTCCAGATGAAGAAATATGCCGAGGCGAAGCACGACCTTCTCGCGGTGCTCAATATATCGGAATCGAAAATGGAAGCGGGCATGTTCCTCGGTCGCATAGCGATCGAGGAGGGCGATGCCGAGAGCGCGTACCGCTTCTTTTCCGAGTCGCTCACGCTCAACACGAACACCGATGAGGAGACGCTCTATTCCCGCTATGTGTTCTCCGACATGCTTGCGAAAACGAAGCGTTTCCATGAAAGCCTTGAGCAGCTTCGCGTCATACGAAATACGAAAGTGACCATGCTCGACGTGGATGACCGCATCGCATCGTACTCGAAAGTGCTGTCGCATGCGGTGCTCCGTGACGCGGCGGAGGCCGATATCGGCAAGTACGTCGACGATGTGCTCTATAAGGCGCTCTCGAAGAGCGGGTATGCCATCATCGAGAGCGTCATCGTGACGAAGTCGCTGGTCTATTTCTCAACGATGAAGAAGATCGGCGGGGGCGCGCAGGCCTATAAGAGCTGTTTTGCGCTCGACACATCGCTCATGCCCATGAGCGCGGATGATATCGACCGCTTCAATACCTATAGCAAGGACCGCAAAGGGCATAACAGTTTTTTCATAAGTCTGGGCGGGTTCGGACAGAACGTGCGCAATTCGCTCCCGGCACCGATCGAGCTGATGGAAACTGACAAATTCGAACAGATCGTTACCGGGAAACTGACACTATGACGGAGCATTAAAAGGAAATGCCGCGAAAAGAGGACATCGACAGCATCGGCGCCGTTCTTCATCTCCTCGGCGAAAAACCGCTTCCTGATCGTATATCGAAAGAGGACTATAAAAGCTATAAGGATATCTTTACCGATGACATTCTTTCGACGATATTCTCGTCGAAGAACGTCATTCCCTCGATCGATGAGCTCATGTCGCGCGATACCGGCGGGACGGCGGGTGCCTCGGCTGGAGCACTGGCAGGAGCGACAGCAGCGCCGGCAGCGGCAGCTCCGGCGGATCCCCTCGCGGGGCTTGGTTCGGAGAAGGCTGTACCCGCAGCGACGGAGCCGTCACTCGATGACCTGCTTGGCGGGCTTGATACTACGGGAATTTCCGATACGGGAACCGAGGCTGTACCCGAAGCGGACGCTCCGGTAACGGACACTGTCGATGATGTGCTCGCGTCGCTCGGCGGCGCGGGTGATACCGCGGAAGAAAAGCCAGCCGATGTACCCCCGGTGGAAGAAGCCCCGGCAGCCGATGCGGAGACATCGACGGATGATGCATTGGCAGCGCTCTTGGGCGGCGCACCCGCGGAAGAGACCGCTCCGAGCGAGCCGGACATCGCGGCGCCGGCGGCAGAGGCCGCGGATGAGACGCCGATAGATATTGCTCCCGATGTGACCATCCCCGATACGACAGCGGATACCGCGCTCGATGCCGTGATGGCTGCAGCGGAAGATGAAACGCCTGCGGCAGCGACGGATGCGGTGGATATGGGAGCATTGGCGGATATTGCCGCACCGCTTGAGACCACGGTCGAGGAACAAGCGCCGAAGAGAGCACCCGCGGCGGATACCTTCGATCTCGGTGCCGTCAGTGCGCCTGCTCCGACCCCGGCGCGCGAGGCGGGCGATGAGCTGCCGTCCGCGATGCGCATACGCATGTACCCGCGTATCAAGCTTACCGATGAGGCCATGGCCGCTATCGTCGAACGCCTCAACGGCTTATCGCCGTATCTGCAGTCCGTCGCCCTGGACGCCATACTCTATGACAAGCTCGAAGAGTCGGACATGCAGAAGCTTCTCGATATGCTCGCTGTCGATTCGAACGAAGGGGATATATCGTCATTCTTCCATTCGACGCTCGGCGTACTTGCGCCGTCCGCGGTCACGGGTGTACCCGTCGGGATGCCGACCGAGGGGATGGAGGGACCGCGGGTCAGAGTGCCGCGTTTCATCCCGGCCATTACCGCGTTCGTCGAGAACTATCTTCCGAGCCTTCGCATCATCGGCTTTGTCGTCGGCGGTGTCGTGGTCGTGGGTATCATCGTCTATGCGCTCATCATACCGTGGCGGACGACCATGCTCATTGAAGAGGGTCTGCGGCTTATCGACAAGGTGGAATACGAGAAGGCGGAACAGAATTTTAAAGAAGCGACACAGATGCGCTATTTCTTCGGCAAGCCGTTCCTCAAGAACATACCGTGGTATGACCGCTACGCGGCGCGCTATCTCGGTAAAGGCGCCACCGAGCATGCGAAGAGAAAATTGGATACCGGCCTCGGTTTCGATCCGAAGAACATGGACCTGCGTCTGACCTATGGTGTCTACTATCGCCGCGACGGCGAATTGCACAAAAGCGGTGCGTCGTTTATGCTCGGTGAAATACTGTATAAGCACATACTTTCGGGGTACAACCGGCGGCGTATCGAGCGGGCGATCGCGTCCGGCGATGTCGCGAAAAGCGTCAAGGCCGAGCATGAATTCATCTCCACGGAGACGTGGGCGACGAACGTGAAATCGCTTGAGCCGGTGAGCAAGACGAAAAAGGTGACCGCCGCGTACGACGGGCGCGGCATGCTCTATATCGTGTGGGCGGATACCATGAGCGAGCCCGAGCGATTGGAAACGGCCATCGATAATTACCGCACCATGCTGACGCGTATCGGCGACGGCGTGCTCCCGCGCAAGCGTTTCGCGCAGATATATATCCGTCTTGACGATAGGAAGTATGTCGAGAAGCAGATTGCCCGGATCAAGGCGTTTGACGAGGAATTCATCGACGATGAGCTTTCCCCGGAACTGGCCCGGTATCTCCTTGACCGAAAGGAGTATGTGAAATCACGCGTGCTCATGGAGAACATACTCAGGAAATATCCCGGTAACGAACGTACGCTCATCGCGGCCGCTGACTACTGGATACGCCTCAAGGAATACGACCGCGCCGAAATGATACTGAGCAATTACGCCATGTCGCTCTACGGCCCTACGCGTACCGAGGGGCTCAATAAACGCGCATTCATCCACAATATGCTCGGTGAGGTCAATTATAACCGCGGGCAGTATGTGTCGGCCATCGAACAATTCAATGAAGCGCTGAAAGTGAATGGCACGTATGCCGATGCGCACGAGAACCTCGCGAAGCTCTACTTCTACCAGAACAACAACTATGAAGCGGCGGCGTATCATTACGAGATGGCGGCGCGCCAGACCCCCGATATACAGCAGCGTCCGAATCTCCTCAACTTCAATCTCGGATGGATCAACTACTATCGGGGCGATGCTGCCGGTTATGAGAACGCATATCAATGCTGGTATCCCGTGCATCAGCATATGCGCGGGAACCCGGTGGCCGCCTTCGCGGTGGGCAATGCACTTCTCCATATGAAAGAGAAGGAGAACCTTGCCGAGGGATATTATCTCGAGGCGAAGGAATTGCTCGAACGGCTGCGTGAGCGTACCGGAAAACTGTCCATGGACCGCGCCATCGAATTCCATATCGTGAATTTCCTCGCGTCGCTCCACAACAATATGGGCGTCGTCCATTACCGGCGCGCCGTCCGCGGCATCGATACCGATGATAATATGGATAAGGCGTTCCGCGCATTCGTACAGTCGGCGCAGTATTTCGACCTTGTGAAGTCGTCGCGCAGGGAAATGATGGAAGAGCGCGTCGTCGTGCTCGGTAAGCTCCCCGAAGGCGATGTGGGTATACCAAAGCTCAATATCATGCGGCTGACCGATGTCACGAAGCGGGGCAGGAAACGCGACGTTATCATCGATGACTATATACCGAAGGAACTGTACTATCTCGGGAAATAGCGGCAATTCGTCCGGCGTCGGCTGCATGCGGCAACGGCCCGCTCGTTGACAAAAAAATGAAATTCGTTTAAACTGCTCTCCAATCGTTACGGCTGAGCCGCTCTACGGAAGGATGCCTTATGATGTATCTTGCAATTCTATCGCTCGTAAAGGTCGTTTTGCTCGTTGTCGGTGTTACGCTGATATTCGATTATCTCCGCTTCCGGGACGAGCAGCTCCTTTATACCGCGTGGATAGCGTTCGCGCTCATTCTCAATGAGCTTTCATGGCTGCTCTACATACCGACGTTCTTCGCGAGCGTTAACCATTATCTTGTCATCGGGCTCGTCGGCATCGTCATATCGGGTGCCATCGCCAAATGGCGGTTCACCAAGGCGCAGTCGCGGCTCTATCTCACCATCAACGGCATTGTTTTTGCCGGGCTTGTCGTCGCGGGGATAGTGATACAGTTCATGTATCCGAACGTTGCCGGGACGAAAGTGAACATCCCGCAATTCGTCGTACGGCTCGCCATATCGCTGCACTATATCGTCATGCTGTTCCTCGCCATGCGGGCGCTTCGCATCAATGAGGAGGACATCACCGAGCGCGACGTTTTCCTCGCCAGGGAAGAATCGCATATCATGATCGGTCTCGTATTCCTCCTTTTCATGGTGGTGCCGGAGAAGAACACGTATCACCTCACCTCGCTCATCATGGCATCGCTCATGGTGCCGTTCAGCATCAAGCTCAGGAACTTCATGTACTCGAAGCTCGAGACGAGCATCTATCTCCGCGAGAAAGAACGCGATGTAACGCTCGAACTGCTCTATCAGATCGGCAATGCGGTCGCGAGCAATCAGGAAAAAGAGACGATATTCAATCTTATTACCGAATCGGCCGCGCGCGCGACGAGCGCACGAAGTGCCGCGCTCTTCCTTCTGAACGACAAGGAGCGTGAGCTTGAGGCCCTTGCGGTGCACGGCCTTTTCCCGCCGGTGTACCCGACGAACGATTACATCCGTTCGCGCGAAGACCGCATCAAGAACAAGGTGTTAAGCGACCGCATCAAGGTCGGGGTAAGTTATCTCGGCATCGTCGCCGATACCAAGGAGCCGTTGTTCCTTACCGACGCGGTGACCGACGAACGTGTGCCGCAGACGGTGCCCGGCGTCATGGACATCCATACTGTCATCGCTGTCCCGCTCATGATAAAGAGCGATCTTATCGGGGTGCTCGCGATCTTGAACCGCGAGAACAAGAAGCCGTTCAATAACAACGACTTCTCGCTCATGAAGACGTTCTCCGACCAGGCAGCCGTGGCCATCAATAACATCAAGCTGTACGAAACGATAATCGAGAAGGAAAAGAGCGAGCGCGATATATCGATCGCAGGCGAAATTCAGAGCAAGATGCTTCCCGAGGACGCACCGGATTTCGGCGGTTTCGAGATAGCCTCGTTCTCCTACGCTGCGAAAGGCGTCGGCGGCGACTATTACGATTATCTCGATCTCGGCAATGGCCGGGTTGGCGCCATCATGGTGGACGTAGCGGGGAAGGGTGTTCCCGCGGCGCTCGTCATGGTCATGATACGCTCCATCTGGCGGACCATTGCGCCGACGATACCCATGCCGGGGCAGACCGTGGCGCGGCTCAATGCCGGTATCGCGGGAGATCTGACCGAAGAGAAATATGCCACCATGTACAATTTCATCTATGATAAGAACGAGCATAAGATATTCTACTCCAATGCGGCGCATGGGCCGCTCCTTCTCTTCCGGAAGGCGAAGAAGGAATTCGACGAGCTCGATTCCGCCGGCATTCCGGTGGGCATATCGGCGCAGACCGAATATGAGGACAAATCCACTTCGGTTGAATCCGGCGACATTGCGGCGCTCTATACGGACGGCATTACCGAGGCGATGAACAACGAACGCGACATGTATACGCTTGACAGGCTGAAAGACCGCATTGTCCAGTATGCGGACCTTCCGGCCAAGGAGATGTCGGAGAAGATATACAAGGATGTCACCGATTTCGTCGCAGGGGCGCCGCAGCACGACGACCAGACATTAATGATCATGAAGATATTGTAGAAAATCACGGGATATGATATACTTTCGAGGAACGCAGGAGGCTTAAGCCATGGAAATCAACGTAAGAGAGATCGCCGGGACGGGGGTCATTATTCTTGATATAAAGGGGGAGATAGACCTCTACAATGCCCCTGACATCAAGGATAATATCAAGACCCAGATCGATAAGGGCAAAAAGAAGATAATCATAAATCTCAAAGGCGTAAGCTATATCGACAGCTCAGGCATCGGCGCGCTCATCTCGAGCCTCTCGAACCTGAAGAAGGTCGGCGGCGGGCTTAAGATCATCCACGTGTATGATTCGGTGAAAAAGGTGTTCGAGCTCACCAAGCTTACGAGCTTCTTTGAGATATACAATAACGAGGACGAGGCTGTCGGTAATTTCAAGGACTAGCGTCCGGGCATTCCTCGCAGCAACCCTATCCCTGATATCGAGCGCATGCAACAGGCATGTGTGCATTGAGCATGCGTGCACTGATCGTGCGGCTTTTGACCTGCGCGGCGTAGTGTCGCCTGTCGGACCCTACACGCTTACCCGGCGTATAGCGCTTGAGCACTGTGTCGACGGTGAGAGCATCTGGCTTTATTCGCCCTCCGCGCTCTCGGAGGATGCGGCGGCAGCCCATGCAGTGCTTTTCGGTACAGAGCGCCGGCGTGTGATCGTCGGTACAGTGCGGCAATTCCTGTCGCAGGCAACACCGCGCATCATGTATACTACCGATGTCCCTTCGCTCCGTGCGGCCGGTTTTCGCGGCACGGCAGTGCGCATCATCCTCTCCCGGAACGATGCGGACGAGGCAGAACTTCTTTCCCTTCGCGGGAGGAGCGGAGAACGGCTTCTGGTCCAGGAAGAAGTGCGCGGTTCGATACGCATTGCCGTCCCGAGATCGGATATTTTTGTGAAGGCGAAGGACGCCGTGTGTATCGGCGCGATGACATGCCGCCTTGATGGTATACGGGTGCCGGCGAATACGGGCGATGAGGCGATGGTGTTCATGTCGCGGCGGACGCGTAATGCGGTGAGCATAGCGGTATCGCCTGCTGTACCGGACGGCGACGGTATTTGCGGCGATGTGTATATCGACGGCGAATCGCTTTCCTCGCTTCTTGTACGCTACGGCTGGGCATATGTGCCGGCAATGCGCGCGGGGGATCTCGATTGACAATGGACGCGTATCCGGTAGAATGGGCGTGAGAGGCTGACATGAAACATACGCTTGTGCTCGTGCTTTTCGTTACCGCGCTGCTGTTCCCCGTGCGGACGCAGTTCTTTTCCTCGGTCCGTTCCGATTTCTATGACCGCGGGAAACAATCCGGTGTGGCCGTCGACCAGCGCAACGGCATGACGCTTTCCCCGCGGCTCCGGAAGGTGGCCGGTATCGCCAAGGATTATGTGTGGCGTCTTGCCGCCGATGATCGCGGCACCGTGTATGCGGCCACGGGGCACGGCGGCGTACTGTATAAAAAAGAACAGTCTGCGGACCGCTTCTCCGAATTCGCGAAAGTACCCGATGCGGAGATAACGGCCGTCGCTGTGGACGGTGCGGGAACGGTATATGCGGCGGGTGCGCCGAAGGCGGTGCTCTATCGCGTCGGCAGGAACGGCGAGGTAAGCGCAATGCCGAGGACGAATGATCTCTACTTCTGGGATATCGTTGCGGCCGGTGATGACCTCTACATCGCGGCGGGCGGTGTCACGGGGAAGATATATAAATTCTCGAAAGGGGCGTTCACCGAGGTGCTTGTTACCAAAGAACAGCATGTGACCGCTCTATCGTACGATAAAAAAAGCGGTGATCTCTATGCCTCGACCGAAGGCAAAGGCATGATCTACCGGATAGCGAAGAGCGGCGCCGTGCACGTGCTCTATACGCCGCCGGAGGATGAAGTACACACGGTAGCGCTCCTGCCGGACGGCATCGTCGTTGCGGGGACGGCAAGCCGCGAGATCGATACGAAATCGACGGACACGAAAAGTACCGGTGTGGGGGAGAAGAAGGCCAGGCGCAATGCCCTCTATTCGATACATCCCAGCGGCGTGTTCGATAAGCTCTACTCGTTCACCGATACGGTGCTCCTCTCGCTGCTATCCGACGACGACGGATCCGTTCTTATCGGTACCGGCGACAAGGGTGAGCTGTACCGGATAGAGAACGGCGTCATATCGCTCGTGGCGAAGCTCGAAGAGAAACAGATACTGTCCATGGTGCGCGTGAACGGCGTCGTCTACTGCGCGACCGGGAGCGGCGGCGG
>JBBTBY010000043.1 GCA_038043445.1 Spirochaetota bacterium | reverse complement strand
GATCTCGCCGGACTTTGAGCCTTCAATGACACCCGTCTGTGCCGCCCAGCCCTCGAAGTGAACGCCGTAATAGAGTGCGCCCTTCCAATGATCGTCCGGCTGTCCTTCGAGCAGCTTGCTCACGATGCGGCCGGCGTTCGACTTCGGGTCGACGATGGAAAACTCAGCGAACGAAGGCCAGAGCGGACTGAGATCCGCCACATACATCTCGTATCCCTTTTCGGGCACGTTCGGATGACGCGCCTCGATATACACTTCCTTATCGACGAAGACCTGGTTCCGGCCGGTACCGAGCGTCCACGTCATCGGGGCTTTATAGATATTATCCCTGTGTCTTGTCCACCCCGTCACCGGCTCGCATCCGCTCACGACAGGTTTTTCATCGCGATACGCCGCAAGGGTTATCGGCTTGCCCGCTTCACCCGAGCGCGGGAATATTATTGTTTCCCGGTAGACGCCGCCGCGTATGAAACAGATATCCCCGGGTGACATTCTGTTCACCGCGGTCTGTATCGTTCGCAATGCCTTCGCATCCTCGGGTCCTGTGCCGGCATTCGCATCGCTGCCGTTCGGCGATACATGGAATGTAAGCGCTGCACGTTCGGCGCCCTGTATCACCGACGTAAAAACGAATAGCGCGAAATATATGATATGTCTTCGGTTCATGTGTGCTCCACCGTTATTCAAGTACTATCACCGCAGCATTATCGAGGATGAAATTCGCGCCCATCGCGCCCGCGAGCGCAATCCAGTCGTCGGTATCCGAACGCCTGATGCCGATATTAAACTGCAGGCGCATCTTCGGGGCATACGATATGCCCATCCCGCCGATGGGTATTGCCCATTCAGCCGACCAGAAATCACCGTCGACCATTGCCCCGTATTTCGCGGCCGTGCCGAGGGCTTTTGTCTCTTTCTCGAATTCCTCTTCGGGATTGCCTGCGCCTTGGGATTGCCCGCCAGTGAAACCCTGCACGATATAGGTCGGCGAACGCCGCCCGACGGCAAGATTGTTCTCATCGCGCATGCATATCTCAAGACCGTCGTGCCGGCCCCATGTCGTTCCCTGTTTCATCTTTGCAAGGTCCGTGAGCGGGATACGTATGGCAAGGTAGAGCATCCTTCCGTCATGCATCACCTTCGCCGCAGCGGCAGGACCGTTGAGCGCACCGCGTGATGTGTTTTCCCTGAGCTTGAGCGTTTCCCCCTGCCATTCGCCCGACGATATCGTCCCGTCGATGACCGGCGCTGCGGATGCTTTCTTCACCGGTATCGGCGCCATGGGATGCGGCAGCACCTTGACAACCCCGACCATTTCGCGCCAGTCACGGAGCTTTACTGGCGTCGTGTTTACGGGCCAGCTTGCGCGGTATTCGTCCTGATAAAGACCTATCGCTTCGATCGGTATCGGCCTGAATCCCACCGATGCGAAGAGCGGCGCATCCGGCTTTAATCGAAGATCGCCGTTCGCCGCATTCACAAATCCCGGATCGGTATTCGTAAAGACGCCGTTCTCGAGCATGTCGAGGTTCGCACGGTTGCCGGTGACGATGCGTCCGCATTGATAGAACACATTACGCCAGACATTATTGTACGCCGGTTCATCGAGCATCCACTTTATTGCGGGATAGCGTGAGAGGTACAGATCGTCCGTGATCACCGCCGCCCCTTTCTTCCCTTCTCGTATCTGCTTCCAGACATTATTCCCCGGACCCCAGCCGCCGGACACGCCCTGCCGGCAATCAGCGAAGATATTATTGTCGATTATATTATCGCGGCCGCTGTTCATCTGCACGCCGCCGAAATGACCGTTGGCGCTCTTATAGAAGATGTTCCCGTACACAAGCATGCCGCTGATCGCATCGTCAAATCGTATCGCCGCCTGGCCGTGCATGGCCGCCTCCTTCCCGGACTTGCCGTTGTTGTAGAAATGATTGTAGCGGAAAACGACGCCGCGGTACGTGGGGTTCGCGAAATTCTCCATGGCCCCCTGATCGTCGGACTCCTGCACCGCGCTGTGCACCTGATTGTACTCGATGATATGATCATTGCCTTCGATGCGCATGACGCTTGACGGACAATCATACATGAGATTATGCGCCACGCGGTTGCCAACACCTTCGAGCTGTATCGCCGGTGTGTATGTCCTGTCGATGCGGCCGAAATCGTAGATGCGGCAGTTCTCAACGACATGTCCGCCCGGTATGAGCCTGGCCCGGTCGCCGCCGATGACCTCAGTGGCACGGCGCCCCATCGTATGCACATCGCAGCCGATGATGGTGTTACGGGAACCGCCGTTGACCGTGATGCCGCTTCCGGCAAAACGTTTGATCGTAAGCCCCGCGAAGATGCAGTCTTCCGAAGCGTTCGCCGCAATGGCGTTAAAACGTGCGCAGTCAAGCGTTATCCCATCGAAACGGACGTTCTTCACTTTATCCATGGTGATCATCGGTTTTGAGAAAAGCCCTATCTCCACTTTTGCTTTGGCGATATCCGACGGCCCAGTCGGCGGATAGAAGTACAGTGTCCCGGATTCACGGTCGAGATACCATTCACCCGGCGCATCGATCTCTTCGAGGAGATTGAACGCATAGTAGATGATGCCCTGTTTCGTATCCATGCCGGTGCCGCCGTACTTGTACGCCTCAGCGCTCGTGAGCGTCTTTGCCGCGGTATCGATCGCCGCGATCTTTATCGTCGCATCCGCCCAGAGATATTTGAAATACCCGAAAAGCCAGATATCGTTCGCCTTTGTCCAGCGCGCATGACGCTCATCGTCGTACTCGATGACCGACGGCACGCCCTTGTCCCTGTCCCCGGATGCGGTGAGCTTCTTTATCGGCACGAAGCCCTCGTTGGGCCAGCGTGCAAGCGTCATCGGCTTTTCATTGAAGAAGAGCTCGAGCGTCGGGGGTGACGGCGGCTGTCCGAAGCCGCGCACCTTAAGCTCGCCGTGATCGGTGATGCCGAGCGCTTTGAGATCGCACTGCATCACTTTGCCGCGTGACTCGGCGGGGAGGCGTTCGAGCACGGATGCATCGCTTACCGGTTTGAATCCTGACAATCGCGCGCCGCCGTAGAGCACTGCTGTCCCTTTTTTCTCCGCTTTGTACACGGTGGGGAATTTCTCGCTCCCGTCCTCAGCGGTCAATGCGAGCGTATCGTTGATCTTGTATTCACCGCCCTTGAGCATCACCGCTATCGCTGTATCGCCTTTCTGACGGACAGCACGTACCGCATCGCGCGCTTTTGCGAGCGTAGCGAACGGTTTCTTTTCGCTCCCGTCGTTCTCATCCGAACCGTTCGGCGCAACATACACCGACGATTGTGCGGTGACCGACGTTATCTTCGTACGCGTCGCACCCGGGTCATATGAAGGAAGCCCCTTCGCCGTGCGCTCAAGTTCCCGTATGCATTCGCCCGCTTCGTATCGGTGCACATCCGGATATGATGCATTCGCCTGTATCTTTGCGTATTCCGCTTTCGCGGCGGCAGTGTTCCTCTCCGCGGCAAAGCTCTGCGCGATACGCAGATGTGCGTAGCTTTTGAAATGCGCCGGCATCGATGCGATATCGATCACCTTCCTGCATGCATCCCGCACGCCGCTGAAATTCCTCTGCGCCCATGCGTTCGCCGCTGCGGCAAAATTCTCCTTCGCCGTCTCGCGTGCGTCGATAGCGGCCGATTCCGCCGACTCGCTTATGCCGAATATGCCTTTCATCGCGTTGAACTCAGCGCGCACCGCTTCACGAGAAAGCGCCTCGGTGAACACCTTCACTTCGTCCATGGCGCCCCAGTAATTGTGCCAGCCGGAACCGACGGTTACATCGCCGTTGACCGAGAAGTTCCCGGTGAAATTCGGCGGGAGCGGCGTATCGCCCTGCGGCTGTCCGTTGATATAGATCACGACAGACTGCGCGCTCCGGTCGCACACGAGCGCCACATGCGACCATTGCTCGAGCGTAAGTTTCATCGATGTGCCGCCGCCGGCGCTTACGTTCTTTCCCGCTTCGTTCTTGAAGACGAAATAATTGCCGACCGTGCCTGTGCCGAATATATCGATGACGAGGTATGCATCCGGATACGTGCCGTACGCGAATATGCGCCGCTGATTCTGCTTATCCTCAATGGTGAACTGCTTGGGTTTTACCCATGCCGAGAATGTCCATGACTTCGTACCGAAACGCTTATCCTCGGGTATTTTCGCCGAAACGAATCCCGCTGACGTACCGTCGAAAAAGAATGCCTTACCGGACGGGGAATCCACCCACTGCGCCTTGCCGGCACCGTCTATCCCATTACCGGAACTGTCCTTTGCCGACGAGGCGCTCTCATCGAATTTCCAATGGATAAGCAGACCTTCGGCCGAAAGCACACCGGCCATGATGAAGAGGGATAGGATACGTATCATTCGGATATCCTCCGGGAAAGGCATCTCGCACCCATTGAGTATATGCAATGTTCCCCTGTCTGTAAATGAATGGGATTGACCGCGGCATACGTGATATTGACATTGGCACGCCTGGCGGCGGCCGCGCCGAAGGAATGGGGCGTTTTTTTTGCACTGCGCGACGGGAAGCGATCTGAAAACCGCTCGGGGCTTCCGTAGCGGCTAAGGCCATCCGTGGCCGCCGCCAGTTGCGCCATGCTGTGCGGGGAGTCGGCATCACTGTGCGGAGGGCTATTCCGGCTGTGCGGGCATCGGATCGGATAAAAAAAGAGGGCCGGAGCGCTGTGCCCCGACCCATTCCCGTAGCGGCTGATCATCCGTTCGGATCAAGCTGCTGTGCCATCCTTCGCTTTTTTAACCTCGTGCTTCACGCCGCGGACCTTGCTCCTCAGGCGTTTGGCCTGTTTGGCCAATTCGGTCTTCTTTCCGAGCGTGCCGATGACCGCGTCCAGTTTGCTTGATGCCGACATTCAGGAGATCGAGTCGGTTGCGCAGGGTTATATCGAACACGGGATAATACCCAGAAAGAAGATAGAGGACGCCTTGCACATAGCGATAAGCACGGTATTTGAGATCGATGCCCTCGTGAGCTGGAATTACCGGCACTTGGCAAATCTCTATAAAGAGCGTAAAATAGTATCACGCAATATGAGCGAAGGATATTCGCATACGCTGCGAATATGCACACCCATGGAGGTGATGTATGAAAACGACTGAAGAATCGAGGGCGATGCTCGAAGTATGGGAATGGAAAGAAAAGGCCGCGAAGGAAGTTGAAAGCTATGATCTGAAAACCGCGCTTGCAATGAGAATAAAAACATCAATGGAAACGGTACATGCGCTGGGTTTGCCTGTGGTCGACGGCAAACCGAACAAAGGGCATGACGGAAAAAAAGCGCATAATTGATATTCAAATATTCGGCGCACCGTTGCGCCGATGCGTGATGCTATTCTGTGCTTCTCTCCCCTTGCGTGTTGGGGGAAATATGCACAGGCGGGTACATGCAATTCACTCAGGACAGCATATTCCTTCGCGTCATCGCGCCTTCGCGTGACATCCTCTTTCCCCGATCGCATTCCCATCGCCCTGAATATGAAGACAAGTCTCACGCCAAGCCGCAAAGCGATGCTCTGAACGCAGCCGAAGTGCCCGCCAATAATATGGCCCCCCCGCGGGCTCTGCGCCTCTGCGAGATATATATTTTCTTCTCCTCGCCGCGCGGATAGTTGTTACTTCACCAGTTCCCCGATGATGAATATCGCGCCGGGGTACCAGTAGAGTCCCTCGTATTTCGCCGGGTCTTTTTCGACAACACCGGGATTGCGCGATGCGAGTATCTTCGCCTTATCGATCTTCTCGCCGAGCACTTTGATGCTGACCGTATGCGTAGTATTCTCAAGATCGCTCCCCAGTGAAAGCAGCGCAAGCCGATGATACGTGCAGTACGAATCCATACGCACCGGCGTGCTCACCTTGCCGTCGATGGTCACTTCGAGCTTGCCGCAGTCAGGGCCGAGGAGATCGTATATCTTCGCTGCCGTTCCCTTGAACGAGAACGAGAGCGCCGCGCCGGGCTCGCCTTTCCATAATGAATCGACGCGGTTGCCGAACGATGCACCGAGCCCGGTATCCGCAGGGAGTTTTGTCCACGCGCCCGTACGCGCTGACACATCGATGGAGAGCATTGCCGATCGCCCGTAGTTCTTCGGATTATACGCAACGACAGGTGTGTGCCGCGCCGCGCTTCCTGATGCGCTTATGATCGCCGGCATCGAGCGCTCTATCGCTTCCATATAGAGTTGATGTCCCGTGTCGGTATACGGATGAACGCCGTCCTTTGAGAACGGTATCTTCCCGTCAGGGCCCATCGCCGCTTTTGACGCCTGGTTAAGCTCATCGCCGGATACGCGGTCCATCTTCGCTTCCGGCGCTTTCATAAGAAGCTTCCCTTCGCTCTCAAGCCGTATCGCCTCGAGCCCCATGTGTATCGTCGGTATCTCGTAATGATCGGCCACCACCTCCATCGTTGCGGCGGAGCGGTTGAAGTTGCCGGTCTTAAGGTCATTGAGGAGCGCCTCCGTGAACGTGTAGACGAAACAGATGTCGCACGCGGGAAAATTCTTCCACGTCTTCCTGACAATGCCTTCCATGGCGCGTACTATCTCTTCGGGCTGCTGTCCGGCATCGTTGACCGCAAATTCAACGAAAAGGAGATCGGGTTTGCCGAGGAACACATCGTGATCGATGCGCAGCACCCCGAGGTCCGAGCCGGTACCGCCGATGGCGGCATTTATCTCGGTGAATGTGCAGTTGGGATATTTTTTGTTGAAGTAGGCGAGACTTTTCACACGCCAGCCCGTCTGCGCGGTAATGCTCCCGCCGAGATAGCCGATTCGGTATTCCCCGCCGGCCTTCACCTTCGCAAGGAAATTCGGGAGCCCTGCGCGCGGCGTGCACTCGACGGCCTTTCGTACCGGGGGGAAATCCTGTGCGCTCACGATGCCTGCCGCAAGCATAGCGCTGATGAAAAGTGATATGAGCCGTGCCATGAAAACCTCACTGCATGGATGTTCATCGTTCATCGAACCTATTTCGCGGCATTATACCGCGCTTTCACTTCATCCGCCGTCAACGCGCGCGAGTATAGCCGCACTTCATCGAGAAGCCCGTTGAAATTCGCCACACCGCTGCGTGCGCCGATGAGAAAGGGCATTTTGCTCGGCGATGACTCCCAGCTTCCCGTCGCCGTCCCGCCGCTCAGTGCGCCGTCGATATAGAGCGACACGGAGAGTTTCGTCGCCGTTACGACGATATGATGCCACGCACCGTCGAGCACTTTCGCGCCGCGCGGTCCGGTGTCGATGCGCCCGGGGCCGCGCACGCATGCACGCAGCTGTCCGTCCTTATGAACGATGATATCATATCCCTCGCCGTTGGGCGCGACGGGTTCGAACTTCGTGATAACGCCTGAATACGGATTGCCGTCATTGCCCGCCGCCGATGCTTTCATCCAGAACTCGATCGTGAGATCGCTTATGACATTGAGCGGTTCCTTATTGCCCATATCGACGACAGCGTCCTTGCCGTTGAACTTGAGCGCCGAGCCTTTTTTCCCCTCGACGCGCACGGCGTTCTTGACCGCGCCGGCCATTTTCCAGGGTCCCGCATCCTTCGCCGTCTGTCCCTCCGCTTCGTCAAAGCTCCAGTACGCAAGAAGACCTTCTTCCGTCTGCGCAGAGAGCAGGCATGCCGCACCTATTCCCATGATAATACGTAGTGCCGTTCGTATCATACTATGCCTCCTCGGGTGTGATATCATTCTAATACAATAATGCGGGAATTGCCAAGCTGGAAATTCGCTTCCTTCGTTCCCGCCCACGCTATCCATTCATTGCTTTCCATGCGCCGCACGCCGATATTGAAACCGATCTTCATCCCCGGCCCCGCGGCAATGCCGGCATCATCGAGCGGTATGGCCATCTCAACGCTCCATCCGCCCTCGACGACCTTCGCTGCAACGACTGCAGCCGATGCGATCTTCTTTGCACTGTCCTCGGCGGTCTTCACAAGGGCGCTCACCGACTTCTCGCCGTTCGCGAATCCCTGCACGATGAATGTCGGCCCCGGACGGTAATCGATGCCTTCATGGAGCCGGAAACATACCTCGATGCCGTCGTTCTGTCCCCACTTCGAATCAAGCTTGAGCTTTGCAGTGTCTTTCACCGGCACGAACACGGCGACATGGAGCGTTTTATCCGAATAACCAAGATAGCCCGTACACGGGTTCTTCACTGCATCGCGACTGGGCGTTTCAGCAAGCGTTATCTTTTTCATCGCGCTCCATTCATCCGAAGCGATCACACCGTCGATATCGGGCGCACGCGATACCGATGGTACGTTCTCCGGTTTTCCCGGATGCGGATCGGCCTGACCGATGAGCGATTTGCCCGGGCGCACGGTGTGCTTGAGCGGCCAACTCGCGCGCCATGCATCATTGTAGGGACCTATCTTCTCGACCGGTATGCGTTCGAAACCGATGGCCCATGCGGGCGAATCGTCACGAAGCTGGAAATTGCCGTTCTTCTCGTCGACGAATTTCGGATCGACATCGATAAGATTATTGTTAAGCGTCGCCGCCGGCATCGCCTTGCCTTCGATCTTATCCCATGCACCGCATTTCCACGAGATATTGCGCTCAAAGAGATCGTTCTTCGGCGCCATGGGGTCTTCGTCGAGTATGTTCACGAGTTCGGGATATCGCTCGCTCCACGGCGGCTTGTCATACGGCATGGCTTTCAGTTTCTGTATGAGCCCGTCCTTGCCGCTGGATGCCCAGCCGAGCCCGCGCGCATCGAGGCTGAAGCCCACCGGACAGTCGATGAAGATATTTCCGATGACGCGGTTATCGCGCCCGCCGCCCATGAGCATGCCGCGCGCCACCTTGTAGATGATATTCCCTTCGCTCACGGCCGATGAATACTGGTCATCGAAGTATATGCCGTTGGCACCGCGTCCCTCGAATCCATAGATGTGATGAAAATAATTATTGCGTACAATGCAGCCGCGCATTGTCCAGTCACGCCCTGCATAGATAGCGCCCGCATCGCCGCTCTCGTACACGACGCTGTGTATCTCGTTCAATTCCATGACGATGTCATTGCCGCCCCAGAATATCGCCGTGTGCGGGGCATCGTTGATGAGATTGTTGCGCGCCGTAAGGCCTGCGCCGTAGAGCTGTATGCCTCCCTTATACACGGTATCCCAGCGCGCGAAGTGATGGATATGGCAATTCTCCACGAGATTACTCGCCGGTGTGAGCGTCTTTCTATCGCCGCCGGTAAGCGATACACCGCCGTCGCCCGTCTGATAGATATCGCAACCGATGACGGTGATGCGGCTTCCTTCGCCGGTCATCGCGTATGAACCGACATTGCGTATCGTGCAGCCGGCAACGCGAATGTCGGAGATCTTCTGTCCGCGTATCGCGGTGCCCTGCGCGCATTCGAGCGTGAGGTAGCGGAACTCGATGTTCGATGCGCCGTCGAGAAAGATGAGATTATCGAGTATCGAGACCATCGGCACACCGCTGTCGATCGCGGCAGGAGGCCAGAAGTACAGCAGTCCGTTCTCGCGGTCGGCATACCATTCACCGGGGGAATCGAGCTCCGGGAGGAGATTGTACGCATAGAACCATTGGTTCTTGCGGAAGCCGTAGCTGTGATTCGCATTGGATAGCGTCACGGTCATCGTTGCCGGATCGATGTTCGATACCATGAAGCGCTGATCGGCCCAGTCCCAGAACCAGTATCCTTCCATCATCACGCCCGCTTCATTGACCCACTTCAGTATGCGCTCGTCCTTGACGGTGAACTGCCCGACCTTGCTCCCCTTCTGTCCGTGTATCGCATGCCCGTCATTGACCGTGATATCGGCGATGCGCATGAAGCCCTCGTTGGGATATCGTGCAAGCGTCATTGGCTTATCGGCGAAAAAAAGCTCCATGCCGGTTTCCGACTGCGCCCATGTCGGCCCGTTCTTCAATGCGCCGTATTTCGTTATCCCCTGCGACTTCATGTCGGCGACGAGCACTTTGGCGCGCGCTTTCTCATCGAGTTTCTCCTTCACATCGCCGCTGACCGGTGCGAAATTACGCACCACGCGTCCGCCGAGTATGCGGGTGACACTTCCCTTCTTCGCCGTGTAGATGACGGGTTTCCCCGGTTCGCCGCTGTCAAGGGATGTAAATGTCATAGTGTCGGAAAGTTCGTATACCCCCGGCGCAATATCTATGGTAACCGATTCGCGATAGAGCTTTTTTGTTTTCAATGTGCGTACCGCATCACGCGCACGTTCTATCGTCCGAAACGGCCCGTCGGTCTTTGCCGCGTTGGGCTGTGCGGGCACGCCGGTCCATGCATCGTCCCCCGCGGGAGAAACATGGTAGCGCGATGCGGGTGTTACACTTCCGGTAATGACGACCGCATCGGTCGTATAATCGCTTTTTTTCGTATCGTATGATGCGCGGACCTCCTCCGCGGAGAGTACCCGCTTATGGAACGAAAGCTCATCCACCGCGCCCTGATACTGCTGCCATGACGCGCCGATAACGAGCGGTTTATCGCCGACGAAATTTCCGTCGAATGTTTTATCGATGTTCGATTCATTGTCGAGCGCTCCGTCGATATAGATCCTGAATTTATACTGTTCCCGATCGCAGAGAGCGGCGACATGCGTCCAATGATTCAATGAAAGCTTTTTCTTCGAGTTGATCTGCGTATATGAATACTTTCCATCTTCTTTTTTATATCCGAGCATGAGCATGACGGTGCCGTCATTGTTGACAAGTTCCATCGTCACGATATGCGCCGGGTAATGACTGTCAAGCACGAAAAGCTGCCGCCGCTTTTCCTTCGCATCGATGATCACGGTCGATGGATTAAGCCAGCAGGATATCGTGAAGCTGTCTTTGCCGATCTGTTTTTCAGGGGGGAGTTTCACCGAAAACCCCTGCCCGCCTTCTCCGGTAAACACAATCGCAGAGCCGGTTTTAAGCCGGGTCCACGCCGCCGAGCCCGATGCGCTGAAACCGTTCCCGGAGGCGTCATTAAGTATGCCGCCGTTGCCCTCGTTGAACGGGTAATAAAAGATCGGTGCTTCAGCGCCCGGTACCAGCGCCGCAAGAACAATGAAACAAATGATCGAACGCATATCGTGCTCCTTGAAAAGAAGGGTTCTTATTCGAGTACGAGAATACCGCCATTGTCGAGCTTATGTGTCGCGCCCATGGCGCCCACCCAGACCACCCATTCCTTGTTCTCAGCACGCCGCACACCGGCATTGAACGCGATGCGCGCCCCAGGTACATAATTGATGCCGAGTACCGCCAGCGGCACGGCGAATTCCGCCGTCCACGACCGCTCGCCGATGACGGCGCTGTACTTCACCGCATCGCGGAGGGCCGCTGCGTTCTTCGCTGATGCACCGCCGTCGGTGACGCTCGCGTATGACCCGCCGGTGAACCCATGGAGCACGAAGACCTCGCCCATGAGCGTGCCTTCGGTTATCACGGCGAAGCAGAGCTCTACACCATCGTCCTTCCCCCAGGAATCGCCGCTCGCGACCGCTGCCGCAGCGCTCACCGGTACGGTGACAGCGATGAAAAGTTCTTTCGTGTCATGCGATATCCGCGCCTCACAGGGCGGCGTATCGAGCTTTTTGCGCATGGGGCTTTGGCTCATCATGAGCGGCAGTCGCGGATATTCCGACGGTGATGCCGTACCGTCAATAACGGCCTTCGCTTTTGGCGCTGTTGCACGCTGCGTATCGGATGATGATCCCGCAGCCGGCGCATCGATCTCCCCGATAGGATGCTCGCGCACGCCTTCCGCTTCGACGATAGGCCAGTGCACGCGCAGGGCATCCTGGTAGGGGCCGATATGCTCGACGGGTATCTGCTTGAATCCGAGCGCGAATGCCGGCGAATCCGGTTTCAGACGGTAATTGCCGTTCGCCGCGTCGACAAAAAGCGGATCGGCAACGGCTGAATTGTTATCGAAGCCCAGGCGCTGCCATTCCTGCCATTGCTTATCGGGGTCGGCCTTTATCCCCTGTATCGTGTGTATGCCGGATGTGTGAAAGATGATGTTCGAATCGATAGTCGTGCGGTCAAAGGCGAAATTCCTGAACGAATACACGTTCGCCTTCTCGTTCGTTGCATAGAAGATATTGTTCACGATGATATTGTCAACCATGAAACCGGCCTCTATCGGATGCGCCTTCCCCAAACCGCGGTATTTTTGCCATGCCGGAAGATGCGCGTAGGTGCGCCATGCCTTGTCGAAATCGTTCGTTCTGCTGATGAAGAATTTATGCGTCGCATTCCATCCGTTCATCTCAAGGTCATGAGCGCCATTGTTGATGAAGATGTTGTTCATCGCGATGATATCGCGCGCGTTGTGGAAGTGTATGCCGGCGCGGTTGGCGTTCGCGACGATATTCCCGATGACGTCCACGCCCGCGCAGTCGTCATCGAGATAGATGCCCCACGCATAGTACGGCGATATCCAGGTGTCGATCTTCTTTCCGTAGCCGAGCGAATCGCTGATGTGATTATAGCGAATGACGCTCCCGCGTGCGGTGAGGAAATCGCGCCCCCAGCAGTAGGTGGCGCCGGTATCCTCGGTCTGTATGTTCATATGACGGAGCCGGTTGTACTCGATGATGTGATCGTTGCCGTAGAATATGAGCGCGAAGCGCGGGCAGTCGTGTATGAGATTGTGCGCTGCCCGCTGCCCCACGCCGTCGATGTTGAGTCCCACGCCGCGCGTGTACACCGTGCCGACATGGTGGATGTAATTGTTCTCCGCGTAATGAGCCGCCGGTGTGAGCGACATGCGCTCGCCCCCTGCCAGATGCACCGCGGTTGTGCCGATATCGTAGATGTCGCAGCCGACGATACCGACATTGCTTCCGCCGATAACGACCGCCGCGCCGAGGCCGCTCGTTTTCCCGACGACATTGCGTATCACCGATCCTGCTACAAGCGAATCCGTGCAGTCGATGAAGGTCACTGCCGCATCATCGGCGCATTCGAGCGTCAGCCCCGTGAACACGATATGCGACGCATTCGAAACCACGATCATCTTTTCAATAGTAGGCGCATAGACGACACCGTCCGCGAGATCGGAGGGCGGCCAGAAATAAAGCGTTTTCGTCCGCTTATCGAGATACCATTCACCGGGTTGATCGAGCTCCTCGAAGATATTGCGTACATAGTAGCGGTCGACAGGACGAATGCCGTAGTCCGCATCGCGCGCAAGGGTTATCGTCCGTTTCGCCGCATCGATGGATGCGATACCGATGATATTGTTGCGGTAGTTCGGCCCCGGGAAAATGAACACCTCGACATCCGTGAGGTCTTTCCAGCGGCGCATATCGCCCTCGCGGCAGACGAACGAGCGCTTGTTCTCCTTTTTATCCCAGCTCGCCATGCTCCCCGCGACATACGCCCAGCTGCCTCCGTAGGGATTCGATGCGTCGTAATTCGGATAGCGCGCAAGGTGCTGGCGCTTGCCGGAAAAGAAAAGCTGCCGGAAATAGATATCGCCGAAAAAAGACACGTCCGCCTTGAGGATATTTCCCTTGTACGGTGATAGATCGCGTATGCGCTTCCCGCCGACGATCACGGGCATATCCGCACCGCGGTAGACGATGGGCGATGACGGTTCGCCCGAGTCTTCAGCGGTAAGTGTGAACGTACCTGCACGTTCATGCATGCCCGGCATTATCTCGACAGCGATGCCGCCGGTCGGAAGCCCGGCACGCTTTGCCGACCGTACCGCATCACGGGCTTTTTCAAGTGTGCAAAACGGCCCGTCGGCGCCTTTGCGCGGGCTTTTTCCCGTCCACGCATCATCACCGTCCGGTGACACATAGAAGACCATGCCCGGTTTCGGTATGGGAACGAGCGCAGAGCGTTTTACGCCGTCCGCACCGAACGATACGGCATGGACTATAGCAATGATGGAGAGAAGCGGTATCCTCATTTGAAATTCAGCACTCCCGCATTGTCGACATTGAACGAATTGCCGCGCGTGCCTTCCCACATGAGCCAGAGATCATCGGCGGTCTTTCGCACGGTTATGTTGAAAGCGCATCGCACGTCCTTTGCGGGATCGATATCGAAAAGGGCGAACGGGAGCGAGAACTCCGCGCACCAGGTACGTTCGTCTTTGCGCGCCGCTTTGAACACGGCGCCGTGCGGATCGGTGTAATCCGGCTCATCGCTTGCGTTCTTAGTTGCGCCGAACTGGAGATACCCGTTGCCGAAACCGCGGAACACGGTTATGGGCGTTCTGTCCTTGCCGCGGAGAGCGCGGAGCGATATCTCGACAGCATCGTTCCTTCCCCACGAATTGCCGTCAAGCTTCGTGCCCGGCTGAATATCGCTTTCGACGGCTATGTAGATGCGCGTATCATCGTAGCGTATCCATGCGCGGCTCTGACGATCCGCTTTAGCGCCGTTGTAGTTCTGTGCAAGCACGAGGACATCATCACCCCATTCTGATGCATCGATAGTTCCGTCAGCCGTTATGGAAGATGATGTTCGTTTCGCCGTGAACTCGGGCATGGGTCCATCTTTCACCGTCGCTGTCGACGCGGCCGACTTGAGCGGCGGGAGCTGCTTGGGCGGCGGATAATTCCACACTGCCTTCGGCACGGAGGGCCTGAGCGCATCGGCGAACGGTCCTATTTTCTCGAAGGGTATCGGCTTGAAATCGGGGAGCGTCTTATACACGATGGAGTCGGGCTTTAGCCGGAAATCCCCCTTCGCCGCGTTCACGAATCCCGGATCACTTTCGGTGATGATGTTCTCGTTCGAGTCGAATTCCCAGTTGCCGCTCTTCACATCGGCGCACATGACAAGCACGTTCTTCGACGAATGATTGCTCCGTATCTGTCCGGGCTGGGGGTCCATGAAGCCTTCAAGGAGCGGATACCGTGTTGTGTACGGGGGCTTCCTTATGTCGACATCCTTCGTAAGCCGCGTCTGCCAGAGCTCAGCATTCACATAATCCTTCCAGCGCTTGTCATTCCACGGAGCGGAACCGAGCGGCCGCTTGCATTCGATGAAGATATTGTTCTCCGCGGTATTATCGTGCCCGCCATGATTGAACACGGTGCCAAAGGAGCCCTTTCCCGGGTCGCCGCAGCGGAGGAATATATTGCCGATGACGAAGTCGCCCCCGTCGCCGTCGTCGAAGTAAATGGCGGCGTTGCCGTGCCCCATGGGGCTTCCGATATGATGCCAGAAATTATTGCGTATCATATTGTTGCGGCAGGACGGATTGCGTCCTTTATAGAACGCGCCCGCGTCATCGCTCGCCATGCACACATCGTAGATGATGTTGTTCTCAAAGACATGATCGTTGCCCGAAACGCCGATGGCCTGATGCGGCGCATCGTGTATGATATTGTTCGCCGCGCGATTGCCCACGCCGGCGAAGCCGATGCCGTTGGCATAGCAGAGCTTGTGCCGCGCGAAACCCCAGATATGATTATTCACCGCCTCATGACCCGCGGGTATGAGATTCGTACGGTCGCCCCCGCCCAGTATGATGCCGCCCGAACCGATATCGTGCACATCGCAGGTGTATATCGTGTGGGACGTCCCCCCGTCGATGCGTATGCCGATAGTGCGCACATTGCGCACCGTGCATCCCTCGATGCGTACACCGCTCCCGCCGGTGACAAATATACCGTCGCTGATGCCCGCTTCCACGGTAACGCCGCGAAGCGTCACGTGCGATGCCTCGCGGAACGCAACGATGGGTTCATTGAGCGTGGAGATCACGATGCGCGAATTATCCTTCATCTCCGGCGGCCAGAAGAAAAGCTTCCCGGCGGTACGGTCGATGTAATATTCACCGGGGCTGTCGAGTTCCTCGAATACGTTCACCGCATAGTAGCGCCGCGGCGAGGGATTACCCTGCCTGATGGTATAATTATGCGGCTGCGAGAGCGCTATCTCACTTTTCTCCGTATCGATAGACCGGACCTTTATCACTTCATCTGCCCAGTCGAAGCACCAGTAGCCCTGAAGCCACACGCCGTTCTCCGTGTTCCATCGCGACGGGCGATCGCCGTCGTACGTGAACGTACCGCCGCGCCGGTCTTTTTCGGGGCCTTGCGGCGTCGTGCCGGAATCGATGATGCGTTTTATCGTCGTCCATGCATTGTTGGGCCAGCGGGCGAGTGTCATGCGTTTGTCATTGAAGTAAAGCTCCGACACGCTCGGGAAACCGATGAAGCGCGTGAGAAATTGCCCCGTATCGTCGACATCGTTCGCCTTGAGATCGAGCACACGCACCTGACCGCGAGCTGATGCGTCAAGCCGCGAAAGAAGGGCATCATCGGTGAGCGGCGTGAACGCCTTCGGCGCTATCATTGTGCCGCCGATGATACGCACATCATCGCCTTTTGCCGCGCGGTATACGATCGGCGCATCCTTCGTACCGGAATCTGCGGCGGTCAGTGTGAACGATTCTGTGCGGGCATAGGTCCCGCGGCGGATATCGACAGTAAGGGTCCCGGCGGGCAATTGCCCCTTTGTCTTGAGGGCGCGTATCGTATCGCGTGCGCCGTCAAGCGTTGCGAACGGGCCGTCCTTACCGTCCTTTGACGGGGAAGCGATAGTGCCGCTCCAGTCATCATTCCCTTCGGGCGAAACGAAATACTGCGATGATGCCTTTATCAGCTTCATGACGTCCCCCGTGCTTTCGTACGCGCCTTTCGTCTCGGCATACCGCGCTACTATCTCTTCATCCGTGAGCGTGCGGAGAAATACACGCATCTCATCAATGGCGCCGTCGAACGCCTGCCAGAGGCCCACGCCGATGCCTTTCTCGCAGGAGAGATCGGTATTGTTGAACGCATCAGGTATCGCGCTCTTCCCTTCGAGTTTTCCGTTCACAAATATCTTCACCGCCTTGCTTTCGCGGTCGAATACGCCGGCGATATGCGTCCAGGCGCCGACAGTAAGCTTCGTCTCTGCACCTGCCCCTGCGCCGATGTATTTGCCCGACTCGTTCTTCGCCGCGCCGCCGAAACTGAAACTGCCGGTCTCGCTCACATCGGAGGTGAGATAGTACGCGGGGAAACATTTGCCAAACTCGATGAGACGCCGCTGTTTCGCGAACGCGGCAGGCCGTACCCAGAGGTCGTACGATATGCTGCTGCGTCCGAATTGTTTATCCGCCGGGGGGACGACGAGAACGCCGTTCTTCGAGTCGCCGGAAAGCGAGAGCGCATACCCTTTCCCGACGCGGACGTATTTACCCGCTATCGTGCCGTTGAGGCCGTTCGGAGAGCTGTCCTTCGCCGAACCTTTTCCCTCGTCAAATTTCCAATGGAGCAGAAGCCCCTCATCGGAGGCGAACGCCATCGCCGCACATACGAGCGCTATCAATCTCTTCATTATCGAACTCCCGCTGTCATCTGCAAGCAGCTATTCGAGGATTATCGTTCCGCCGTTCTCAAGCTGATACGCAGCCCCGAGCGATCCTACCCAGAGCATCCATTCTCGTGTCTCCGTCCGATGCACGCATATATTGAACGCGAGCTTAAGCCCGCCGTTCGCCGCGATATCCGCCGGCGAGAACGGTATCGCCCATTCTCCCGTCCACGCGTTCACTTCGATACGCGCAGTATAGCGAACCTTGTCGCCGAGACGCTTCGCCGCGTCAGCGGATACGCCGCCGCTCGCAAGGCTTTCGCTTCCGCCGCCGGCAAAGCCGTGCACCACGAAGCTAGCCGTGGGTGCTGCACCCTTCGCATCGATGAAGCATATCTCCGCGCCGTCGTCCTTTCCCCACGTGCTTCCCCGTTTCACATCGACTTTGACCGGCACCGTCACGGCGATAAAGAGCGTTTCCCCGTCATGACAGATGCGCGCCGATGCCGGTGCTGTGCCGAGGAATTCACGGTTCGGGTTCTGCTCAATGCGTACGGCATTCTCCGGCCATTCACCCGCACGGATAGTGCCGTCGATGACGGGTTCTATTTTCACGCGCGCTGCGATGAACGGGGGTGGTATCGGAGCGGCCTTTGCCGCACCGCCGAGCGACATATCGAGGGGCGGGCGTTCCCACGAGCTCCCCTTGGGCTTTTTCGGCAGCCCGAACGTATCGGCACGGACGAAGCCGCTGCCCGACGATGTCTTCTTTATTGCAATGACCGCTGTTGTCGCCGCGCCGGTCCTGAATTCGACGAACACACGCGTCCAATTCGTCGCCTGCACCGATGATGACGCCGTCTGTCCGCCGTGATCGCGTACGCTCACCGTGCCCGTCTCGCCGGGGGATGCTTTCATCCAGCCGTACAGCGTATATTCCGTATCGGGAAAAAGGCCGCGCACCGTCTGCTCGACGCCGCTTAGTCCGGATAGCTCAAGTTCCCCGCGGCATGTCCCCGTCGGCTCCGGGGCGCCCCTGCCGTATCCATTGCCCCAGCCGTTGCCAAGTGATGTCTTCACGCCGTCGCCGATCTTCGTCCACTGCTCAAGCCCGTATTCGAAACAGGAATTCTTCACGAGATTCATGTAGGGTACATCGGGAGCTTCATAGGACAGGCGAGGAGCGCTTTTCGAGAAGTCATGCCCGGCATGCCACGCAGTACCGGCAGAAAATGCACCGACATCGCTCCCCAGACCGGCATCGCGGAATGCTTTGCCGAACGCGGGTGAGCCGTCCATGAGCGTAAGATCGCCGCCCTCGGCATCGCGGAATTTCACATCGCTTTCCGCGGTACTGATATTCCCTGCAGTGAACACATGCTTCGGGAGTTTCATGTCCTTCGGGACGATATTATTGTAGTAGCGGCAGCCGTAGAGGTCATTGCGTTTACTGTGATCGAACGTGCCGACATCGCCCGCTTTATACGCGGTATTGTTGAAAACGAGACAGTTATAGCTCGGATTATTGATACGCAGGGGGTCGAGCCCCACGTTCCACACGGCGTTGTTATGCACAATGACGTTCATCGTCACGTGATCGAAATAGATGCCCATCGCGGTCTTGGCCGCCATGTTGTCATGGACAAGATTATAGCGGAACACGGTGTTCTGAAAATCCGTCGTGTGCCCGTAGGTCATACCGAGATCGTGTGTGAGCCACCCCGCGCGGTAGAGGTCGTTGTGCTCGACGATGGATTCGGTGAGACCGCCCACGGAGATGATGTCTCGTCCCGCATCGCATACCGTGTTGTGCGCGAAGATGACGCGCCTTCCTGCGAGCGTGACCGCGCCGCCCCATTTGCCGGCATAATTACCGTCGTGGATAAAGCAGTTGATGACCTTATTGTCGATGCCGTACACGGAGACAAGGCTCCCCGATGCGAGCGAGAATTCCGAATCGACAAGGGCGATGTTGCTTCCGCGCATCACCACGGCGCCCGTGCCGCTCACATCGCGGTCATACGAGTGGCCGAGGAACGTACCCGTAAGCCGTTTGAGCACGACATTCGATGACGCCTCGGTTATCAGCATACCGCCCGCATGCACCGCTATACCTTCGATACGCACGAACGATGCGTTAACGCGCACCGCGAGTATACGCTTTTTCGCCTCGATAATGATCGATGACGGGTCGTTATCATGCATCGGCCAGAAGAAGAGACGCTTCGCTTTTCTGTCATAGAACCATTCGCCGCGGCTGTCGAGCGCGGAGCGGACGCCCATGAGCACATATTCATTGCCCTTGCGCGGCCAGTAGAAATCGTTGTGGCCTTTTATCGCATTGAACGATATCGCATGCTGCGACGCATCGTATCCATTGACCGTCTCGTTCCAAAAATACCATGCCGCACCGCCCGCACACCAGATGCGCGCACCCTTCCACGCATCATCGCCTCCCGGGATGTCAGGGTCAACGATGCGGTTCGATACGCTTCCCGACGCCATATGCGCACGCACCGGGTGAAGGAAGGTGTTTGTTGTGTTGGGCCAGCGTGCTTCTATCATCATCTCGCCGCCGGCGAAGATCTGGTTCTGATCGTCGAGCGGAAGGTCCACGGACACAGCATGGATGTTCCCGTCATCACGTTCGAATCCCTTGATGATATCTGCGCCGCTTATGACGGCCTTCTCTCCATTGTAATTGCTCACTGCAATGATCTCGCCCGGTCTGCCGGAACGGAGTATCTCGAGCGTTTCGCGGTACACGCCTTCGCGGAGCATGAGCACATCGCCCGCCTTGAGCATGGCTGCCGCTTTTGCGAGCGTCCTGAACGGGCCGTTCTTTCCGTCGCTGTCGGGCGCCGTTCCGCCTGCATCATCCGCGCCTGACGGCGATACGTAGAAGATGAGCGGCGGTCCCGAGCGTTCGGCGGGAAGCACGGTCGGGACATTCTTTGCCGGGGCTTTTACTATGAGCACGCCCGTGTAATTCGCTTTCTCCGAATCGTATATCGTTCTCAGCGCACCAGCATCGACAGCGCTTTGAAAATACCGGAACTCATCGACAACGCCGATGAAACCCTGCCAGGAGGAGCCGATGGTAACGGGCTTATCGCTCCTGAAATCGCCGGTGAACGTATCCGCGAGCGCTCCTTCATTGTCGAGCGCACCGTTGATATACACACGCAGACGTTTCGCCTCGCGGTCGAGCGCAAATGCGATATGCGTCCACGTGCCGGTCTTTATCGGAAGTTTCGCGCTCACGCCGCCCGAGGAATATTTCCCGTCGGCCAATCTCGACCCGAACGACATGCCGAGCGAACCATTATCCTTCACCTCGACGACCATGTACTGGTTCGGCCACTCATCGATGATATTAAAGATGCGCCGCCGTTTATCCTTCGCTTCGATGGCGAACGTGTCGGGATATATCCAGCATGCTATGGTCATGCTGCCGGTGCCTATCTGTTTTTCACGGGGGACGGCTATGCGGACCACATCGGCGCTCTCGCCGGAGAGACGCACCGCGCCGCCGAACGCGCCGGTCTCCCATGCATCAGGTACCGATGCGGTGATGCCGCCTGCATCCTTCGCGCTTTCACCGCTCTTTTCATTGAAGGGAAAATGCAGTGCATCGCCGTACGCTGCGATGGAGAACATCGCTGTAAAAAGGATGCGTTTCATGCCGTTTCCTTGCGAACGCGTTTCGCGTGCTGAGAGCAGTATATGTATTCCCCGGGGAATTGTAAATGACGGGTGTTGACAAAACATACGGGATATTGACATTGCCCATGCAATGGATACCATACGCACATGCGTATCGTTGAGATAGGATTCGGCTCCGTGCTCGCGGGCATGGAAACGCGCCCCCACGCGCACTCGGACGCCTGCGAGTTCCACTACTTCATGAGCGGTGAAGGCCGCTTCATCACGCGCGGTGAATCCTTCGATGCCAACCGGGGACGGATATTCTTCTCCCTCCCCGGCGACCGGCACGACACGGTGCTTGCCGGTACACGCAAGGTATCGCTCTTCTATCTTCGCTTTCACCCAAGTGCAGAAGATGATGCGCTCATACGACGCGTGCGTCAGCGCGTGCCGCTGAAGGGGCTTTTCATCGGCGTCGATCACCGCCATCTTTTTGATGAAATGATATGGCGTCATGAAAGCGGCGAAGAGGACATGCGCGAGGCGGCACGGCATGAGCTTATCGCCTTCTGCTATTCCCTCGCGGCGAAAGCGGATACGCCGCATGCGGAACGCGCAAGCCCGCATGTGCGCGCAGCGATCGCCTACATGCAGGAGAACGTGACATCATCGCTCACGCTCGCATCGATAGCCTCCCATGTCCGCGTGAACCCGTCGTACCTTGCGCGGCTCTTCAGGAAGGCCACGGGGTTCCCGCCGATAACCTATTTCATGAAGATGAAGATAGAGACGGCGCAGTATCTTCTCCGCGAAACGAACAGGCCGGTCACATCGATAGCGTCCGAGCTCTCCTTCTGCAACCCCTATCACTTCAGCTCCACGTTCAAGCGCCATGCCGGCATGTCGCCGCGCGCATATCGCACGGAGCGCCACGCCGTATGATACAGGCAGCCGGACTCAACAAGAACAAGAAGCCGTACTTCCTCAATACCTACGGCAGGGTGATGTACTATCATTCGGTCATCTATCTCATCAAGGGCGAGGGTTTCTTCGAGGACGACACCACCTCGCGCGTACGGCTTACACCGGGCATGGCGTTCTTCCTCTACCCCAATAGATGGCATTATTTCGATCCGAAGGCGGGCACACGGTGGACGGAATACTGGATAACCTTCGACGGCATCGATGCGGAAAAACGTTTCGGCGATCTCATACCGTCCGCGCCGCTTTACGATATCGGCCTTGACGACAGGATAGTGGCGGCGTACGAGAACCTCTACAATGCGTGGTATTTCAAATCGCCGGGGCATGAGGAGTATTCATCGCTCCTTCTCCATGAGATACTCACCCGCATCTATATGAAGATACATCGCTATCCGGAAACGCGGCAGCGCAACCCCGTCGAGCGGGTGAAATCGTATATGCGTGAGAACGTTGCGATGGCGCACATCGATTATAAGGAACTCGCGGAACGGGACGGACTGACCTATGAGCAGCTTCGCAAGAAATTCAAGGAGGAGACGGGCATACCGCTCACTACGTATTTTCTCATGCTCAAGATGAACCGCGCGAAGGAGCTCCTCCTTAATTCCGACGCGAGCATCAATGACATCACGAAACAATGCGGATTCGCCGGGCCGTACTATTTCTCGCGCTTCTTCAAGGAGCGGGAGGGTGTTTCACCCAAGCGCTTCCGGACGAAGTCGTTCAGTTACGCCGAACGACGTTACGCGGAGCGGCAGTAATGTTTGAAAAACAGACTGCCGCGGCGATCGTTTTCATCCTTGTCACCGGGGCAGCGTTCTCTGCTCCGCGCACGGGCGGCGGACGCGCCGTCGACCCCAATGCCATCGCGTGGGTGCATGAGCTTGCGCGCGCATCAGAAGGTGTGCGATACGAAACGTTCGAAAGCGCTTCGATGAAACATCCGGTCGGCTATGCGATATATCTCCCGCCTACCTACGAGAAGGGAACATCCGCGCGGTATCCCGTCATATACTGGCTTCACGGCATCGGCGGCAATGAGGCGCAGAGCTCGCGGCTCTCGAGCTATCTCAACGGGTATATCGCATCAGGAAAAGCGGAGCCTGCCATCATGGTGTTCGTCAACGGCGCGATATGGAGCATGTACCTCGATTCATTTGACGGAACGATAATGGTCGAAACGAGCATCATCAAAGAACTTATCCCGCATATCGATTCCCGCTACCGCACCGTCGCATCGAAGATCGGCCGCGCACTTGAGGGATTTTCCATGGGCGGTTTCGGCGCGCTGCATCTTGCGTTCAAGTACCCCGACCTGTTCGCATCCGTGGTCGTCTATGCCCCGGCAGTGTGCATGACGAATATGATAGCGCAGAGCCACGCCGATATCTTCCGCATCATGTTGAACAGCGACAGTGAACGCCTGACCGCAGAAGAGCCGGCTGGTCTTGCCGCACGTAACGCCGAGGCGATACGCTTATCGCTCCGCATACGCATCGCGGTAGGCACTGCTGATATTGTGTATCAGGGTGCGAAATGGCTCCATGAATATCTTTCGGCCCTTTCTATCCCCCATGAATACGAGGAAGTGCCCGGAGCGAAACATATCACCGGGAATTATTACGACGCTGTCGGCGAGAAGGGGTACCGGTTCCACGATGCTGCGAGGAAATAGAACAGGCACTCGGTTGCATTTCCATTCCAGTGGGATAGAATGAAAAAAACATCCATGGTATCTGCGGGGCTTTAGCTCAGATGGATAGAGCAGTGGTTTCCTAAACCGCGTGGGCAGGTTCGAGTCCTGCAAGCCCCATGACGAAAAGAGGCCGATCGTGTTCAGAACGCTGCGATATTACCTCATCAAACGCCGGCTCTCCCGCATCCGGCTCATCGTTTCGGACGTTGACGGCGTGCTCACCGACGGGCGCATTGTCGTGACCGATAAGGGCTATGAGCAGAAAAACTATCACTCGCGCGATGGTTTTGCGATACGATTGGGCCGCGAGATGGGGCTCTCGTTCGCCGTCCTAACCGCCCGCGATACCGAAGCGGTGCGCATACGGTTCAAGAAGCAGTTAAAGCTCACCCATGTGATAACCGGCGCAGCTGACAAAGGCAAGGCGATGGAAGCGATCCTCCGCGACTTTCACGTTACCCGTGAAGAAACGGCCTATATCGGTGACGAGTTCATCGATCTTACCGCGATGGCATACGCCGGTGTCGCGTTCGCCCCGAGCGATGCTGCACGAGAAGTGCGTCACGCGGCCGACTGGGTAACGCATGTGCCCGGCGGCGAGGGCGTGCTCCGTGAAACGGTCATGCTGATACTCCGCGCACAAGGACGCTCTCATGAAGCGCTTCGCCGCTATCGCTAGCGTCATCATTACTGCGCTTATCGCCTGCACCGATTTCAGCGGCAAGCAGCGCGGTCCGCAGAATTTCGAGCGCCCTCCCGAACTTGAGATGCAGGAAAGTTTCAGGAGCGAATATTACGACGGCAGCCGCAAGGTCTGGGAAGCGCATGCGAGCAATGCGCGGCTTTTTCAGGAGCGGCGCCTTACCGAGCTTCGCCACGTCCGCATACGATTGTTCAACGGGTCGAATGTCAGCGCACGGGTAGAGGCGGGCATGGCGAATCTGCATGCAGCGGATAATTCCATCGAGCTTATCAGCAATGTCGTCCTTATTTCGACGAACGGCACGCGGCTTTATTCGCATCGCATACTCTGGGATAATCGCCGGGGGAAGATGACGAGCACGAACATCGTTTCCATCGTCCACCGCAACGGCGACTGGATACGCGGCACCGGGATGGAAGCCGATATGGACCTCTCGCATGTCGTCATCAAGCATGAGGTCGATCAGGGGCACAGCTATGGTGCGATACGGTAGCGTCATAGCGTTCATCATTGCCGCGGCGCTCGCGTTCGCCGAGCCCGAGGTCACGCGCCGTTCCGGCGATACGATGACGTTCTCCAATCCCGAGCAGACGGTGACCTACGAGGGGAACGCGAAGTTCATCGACGGGAGCAACCGCATACTTTCCGATTACATGAAATTCTACCTCAACGACAATCGCGCGTTCTGTCAGGGCAATGTGCGTATATTCCTCTCGACGAACGTGCTCATCACCGCCGGCCGCGCCGATTACAGCGAGGTGACGAAGTCCGCCCGCGTAACGCAGCGTCCGGTGCTCTTCATGAAGAGCGAGAACATCACCGTCAAGGGCGATGAAATGCAGCGGCGTTTCGATAACGAGATCACAACAGCGACCGGCAATGTTTCCATTGAACGCATCGACCCGACGGCGGGCGAGCGCGTGCTCGGGTACGGCTCCATGCTCCGCTATGACGGTGCGCGCGCGCTGGCGACGCTCGCAGGTGCTCCGCGCATCGTCAGGAAGGGCGCCACCCTTACCGGTGAGCGCATGGAATATTCGACGGAACGCGAAAGCATCGAAGCGTTCGGCCGCGCCGCGATAATCTTCGACCCCGCCGATGAGGCGGGCACGAATCGCGAGAACACCATCACCGCCGACCGCATCCAGTACCTTTCCGCCGCAGGAACGAACATGGTGTACGGTTTCGGCGCCATCGCCGTGAGCGTCCCGCGCAATGATATGGTCATTACCGGCGGATTCACGGTATATGATATCGCCAATAAATTCGCACGCATGCTCAATGACCCCGTCTGCAGGTTCGTCACCCGCGAAACATCGGTCACTGCGGATGTCATCGAGTATTCGTTCGTCACGGGCAAAGAGGTCATCGATTTCCTCGACAAGGTCGTGCTCGTGGATAATACCGGCGGCATGATGATGAATGCGGGGCATATGCGTGTGTTCAGCAAGGACGGGTATACGCGGATAATGAAAAGCCCCATCGCCTATCTCGTCCGCGAAAAGATAGTGGTGACCGCCATCTATTTCGAACAGTTCGCCGGGAAGAACAAGCTGCGCGCCAACGGCGACGTCATCGTCCGGCGCGACGATGTGCATGCATATGCGGATATCGCTGTCTACGATATGAAAAGCGCCAAGATAAAGCTCTGGGGCGGCACGCCGAGGATGGTGCAGAAGGAACGGACCATTCACGCACGGGAAATAGTCATGAACGTGAAGAGCGGCACTGTTGAGCTTGTCGATCCCGAGGGTGCATTGCAATAGCATCGTCGGTCCCTTTGATATCATATTTATGGAGCTCGTATGAAGATACCCGGTTTCGTCGATGTGCAGGTGAACGGCTATGCGGCCATCGATTTTTCCGATCCGTCGCTCACGGATGAGTCCTTAGCGCAGGCCGCTGACGGCGTCCTCTCGTCCGGTACGGCGGGTTTCCTCCCGACCATCATCACCAGTCCGATGGCGGTCTACGAAAGGAACATCCCCCTCATCGTGCGCATGATGCGAACGGAGCGTTTCCGCGGACGCATACTCGGCCTCCATCTCGAAGGCCCGTTCATCTCGAAGGAGCCGGGCGCGGTCGGCGCGCATGACCCGGGTAGCGTTATCCCGCCGTCCACCGACGCGCTCGACAGGCTCATCGCGCTTTCCGAAGGGACGATACGGCTCATCACGATAGCGGCGGAAGTGCAGGCGGCCGATGCGTTGTGCCGCTACGCAGTATCGAAAGGGATAACCGTATCGCTCGGGCATGAGCTTGCATCATACCCGGACATGGTACGTCTTCGCGACGCCGGCGCACGCGCGCTCACGCATTTAGGCAACGGTGTGCCCAACATGCTCCCGCGCCATGATAATCCGATATGGGCCGGGGCCGCGATCGACGGACTTTCTGCCATGCTCATCACCGACGGGCATCATCTCCCGCCGCCGGTGATAACCGCGCTCATTCGCGCGAAAGGCGTTGCGAACGTCGTCATCACAAGCGACGCATCGCCGCTCGCCGGGATGCCGCCGGGGGAATATCATACCCTCGGCAATCGCGCGGTGCTCGAACCCTCGGGTAAGCTCCACAATCCGGACAAGGGATGCCTCGTCGGCTCATCGGTGATGATGCTCGCATGCGCCAATCACCTCAATTCGCTTGGCATCGTTACGGCGAAGGAGATAGTACTCATGGGGCTTGATAATCCGCTTGCGCTCATCGGGCTTTCACGAAAGAGCCTCGCCCCCGTGAAGAAGGGTGTGCGCTATGAGGGATCGTTCATCAAGCAGTAGGACTTTTCATTTTTGACCGCTTCTCGCCGCTCAGCTGAGACGCCCGCGGTAGTCAAGATATCCGAACGATCGGACATGCCGGAGCTTTCCCGTTCTGGTGTCGATGCGGTATATCGACGGGAGACCAACGCCGTTGAAAGTATTGTTCTTCACCATGGTGTAGTGAGCCATGTCGCCGAACACGAGTGCGTCGCCGACGGCAAGGGGGCTGTCGAAGGAGTAATCGCCGATGATATCGCCGGCAAGACAGGTCATGCCGCCGAGACGGTACGTATAACGCTTCTTCCCGGGCAATGCTGCGCCCTGTATCTCCGGACGATACGGCATCTCGAGCACATCGGGCATATGCGCTGCCGCGGATGTATCGAGGATGGCGATGTTCATATTATTGGAGAACACATCGAGCACGCGCGACACGAGCACCCCGGTATTGAGCGCGATAGCCTCGCCCGGTTCCAGATACACCGTAAGGTGATAGCGGTCCTTGAGATCGCGAATGATGCGAATGAGACGTTCGCGGTCATAGTCATCACGCGTGATATGATGACCGCCGCCCATATTGATCCACGATATCCTGTCGAAGTAGAACGAGAATTTCTTTTCGACGGCTTTGAGCGTACGCTCGAGCGAATCGCTCCCGAGCTCGCAGAGATTGTGGAAATGGAGCCCGTCGATACCGGCAAGCTCGCGGACGCCCGCCTTGAAATTCGCGATGGTTATCCCCAGCCGCGAATGCGGCGCCGATGGATCGTACAATCGGGTCTTTACCTCGGAATGTTCGGGATTAATGCGGACTGCGCATGAGAGCGACGGCTTTCTTTTCCTGACACGATCGCGCAAGCGCATCCACTGCGATATTGAATTGAAGCTGATATGATCGGCGTTGTCGACGATGCGGTCTATCTCATCGTCACGGTATGCCGGCGCATAGACGTGTACGTCGCCCTTGAATTCCTTCCTGCCGAGGAGCGCTTCGTTGAGCGAGCTTGCGGTGACACCGGAGAGATACTTCCGCACGAGCGGTGCATACGACCACATCGCGAAGCCTTTGAGCGCGAGTATTATCCGTGCGTCTGATTTCTCTCCGACATCCTTCAGTATCGAGAGATTATTCTCTATCGCGGCGTCGTTGACGAGATAGCATGGTGTGGAGAGCCTTCGTGTGATGTCGTCGGACAATTGTATGTCGCCGAATTTATTCATGATCCCCGCCGAAAAGATGCAGGCATTGTACACTGAAATCGATGATTTCTCAACGAATCGCCGAGACTGTCGCGGAAATACCATACGCCATTGAACATAATCGAACGACCGGAAGAAAAGCGGTAGAATCGATGAGAACAAGGGGTCATGACCCCTTGTTCTATGTATTCACGCCAGTCTACACCGATCATCCCCATCGAATTCACACATGCGGAATTCACACATGCGGATTGACGGTCCATAACAACTGCACTATACTATCAGTCACCATGCCGAAAAAAGATCTGATCCCCGGCACGACCGTGCGGTATGAATTTCCCCGATTGCCGAAAACGCTTCATGCCTTGACCGCGAACACAGATATACCCGCCTGTATGCAGGTATGCCTGCCGGCGAATTATACAACGAGCGGCGTTTTTCCCATACTGGTGTTCATACAAGGCGGTACGGGTGCGTACGGGGATACAAAGGATGCGGACCATGTCCGACGCATAGCGGGGGATGACGGCATCATCGGCGTCTCGCTGCCGTTATTCAAGAAAGAGGTCGACCCGAAGGAAGTGCATGCCGGCATCATGATAGAGGCCTATGATGATTATCCGATCATCAGTGAAAGCTATCGTGTGATGCTGACCAGGCTTTTCAAAGCGATACCGAACATCGATCATGGAAAGGGATCGATCGGAGGCTTTTCAAACGGAGGGCATACGACCGCGCTGCTGCTTTCAGCAGTTGATCCGTTCATCCTCAAGCATTTCAGTAATTATTTCATGGTCGACGGCGGGAATTATTTAGCCAGCATGCATAAGACCATTATGAAAGAGAAGAATATTCTGTATCTGATCGGCGGAGATCGGGAAGAAAGTGACCGCCGAACGATGCTGCAGCATATCGAGGACGATTGCGCAGAAGCAAAAGGCTACGGGGTGAACATCACCCTGATCACCATGCCCGGCGTAGGCCACGCATTCCCGGAGAAGTATTTTTCCACGCTGCGCGACTGGGTGCGAAGCATGCTCGCAAAAGGCCAGACGGGCGGGATGTCCGATGACGGACGCGTCGAATAGTACCCTACGGATGACGCAGCATTTTCGACGGGGACTTCCCGCGGTATTTCTTATACAGCTTCGAGAAATGGAATTGATCGGTAAATGCGAATCGTTCGGCTATCTCACCGATGGTAGCGCGCGGATGCTCCGCCGCATACTCCTCCGTTTTTCGTATACGCATCTCGTTCATGGTATGCCGGAAGCTTGCCTTCAGCACACTGCGGAAGATATGACTTGCGGTGGAAGGCTTTTTTTTCGCGGCGGCGGCAACATCGGCAAGCGGCGGGTTTTTCTCCGCATTGGCTTCCATGTACGCGAGCATACCCTCCAGTGCGGCATTTCCCGCGAGCGCGATATGATGCTTCGCTATCATATTATCGATGAGCGATCCGTATACTGCCAGAAAACTTTTCATCCTTTCCGGCGCTATGTACGGGAGTTCGGCAAATCTGCGGGAGAGCGTCTTTTTTTCTGCCGTCGTGCGTCCGCGAAACAGATCGGATGGAAAGCGCGTACGGTCGCGCACTTGTCCGATCATCACGAAACCGCAGAGCCTGCCGTGCAGTATCACGGGTGTTATCGCTTCAACAAGACCGGCGGGGCAGTGATAATGCACGGTCTGCCCCGACTCGGCCGCCGCCGCGCGCATTTCTATATCGCAGGCGCGGCACCTATCGGAGAAATCGAAGCGTGTCCGGAGAAGCGAGCAGAACGATGCAGACCCCTTGTTGAGCCCGGCGCGTATCTCGCGGCCGTTCACATCGAAGAATGCGATGCGCACGTCGAAAAGCGCGGTGAAATTATCGAAGAGGTCGGCGGCACCGCTTTTGAGTATCGTTTCGAACGCTCCGGTCATGTACATACTATATATCCGCTCGGCAGGAAAGTACATACTTTTCGGCAGGGTAGAACATTCCCCAAAACGACTATCGTGAGTAGTTTTGATGCAGAACTGACGGAGGAAACGATGACGAAACGAGATGTGGTCATATTGGCAATGGAAGGGAAACGTCCGCCGTACGTGCCCTGGAGCTATGGTTTTACGCAGGAGGCGATGCATACGCTGAAAGAGCATTACGGGCCGACGGCTAATTATGAAGCGATCTTCGACAATCACTATGCGGGCTTCGGCAGCGGTTTGGGTTTTTCTACCGACATCGGGAATGACCGCGTGCGCGATATTTTCGGCGTTACCTGGGACCGCTCGAGCGACAAGGACATCGGCGTCATCGAGGGGACGGTCATCGCACAACCGACGATGAAAGGGTATCAGTTCCCCGACCCGAAGAATAAGATGATCTTTGAGCGCATGCCCGAGGGTATAGCGCGCAGTGCCGACCGCTTCCGCGTGTTCAACATCGGGTTTTCGCTCTATGAACGCGCATGGACGCTTCGCGGCATGGAGAATCTCCTTATGGACTTCTATGAACACCCGGAATTCGTCCATGAAATCCTTTCCGCCATCGCCGATTACAATATTGCACAGGTGAAGGAAGCGCTAAAATATGATATCGACGCGATACATTTCGGCGACGACTGGGGGCAGCAGCAGGGGCTCATCATGGGTCCGGCGCTGTGGCGCGAATTCATCAAGCCAGAGCTTAAGCGCATGTACGCCGTAGCACGCGATGCGGGGAAATATGTCACGATACATTCCTGCGGCGACGTGGACGAGCTCTTCGATGATCTTATCGATATCGGACTCAACTGCTTTAATCCGTTCCAGCCGGAGGTGATGGATACCGCGGCGCTCATACGGAAATACCGCGGGCGTCTCGCTTTCCACGGCGGGCTTTCCACGCAGAAAGTACTTCCGTACGCGAGCGCCGATGGCGTGCGCGCCGAAGTACGGCGCCTCATCGATCTCGGTTCCGAGGGCGGGTATATCTTCTCGCCGGCGCATGCCGTTGAGGGTGATGTGCCGCTTGAGAACCTCATCGCCTTCATTGAAGAGATAAAAGAACAGGACGGATACCGCAAAGCGAAGGCGGCGTAACCCGGAATAGGAACGTTCATCGCCTTGACAGTGCCGTATGCACACGGTATACTGCCGGCACAACCGCGATGAAACAGAAACAGAAAATACCGTTCACGGCGATAAAGATCGTTGTCACCGCCCTCCTTCTCGGCGTGCTTGCATTCCTTGTGTATAAGGAATGGGCGAAGATATACGAAATGTTCTCCCGCATGCAGGTGCGGTATTTCGTGCTCGCTATGGCGCTTATGTTCGTGAGCATGTTCACGGGTTTCCTCGTGTGGCAGACGGCATTCCTGGCAACGCGCGTGCATGTGCACCCAGTCTCCGCGTTCCGCGCCTACTTCCTCGGTCTTTTCTATAACAATGTGCTCCCCACATCCATCGGCGGCGATGTCGTCAAGGTCATCGAGATGAAGGAGATGGGTACGCCGGTGGATACTACCGTGTCCGCTATACTCATCGACCGCGTGCTCACGCTCTACATCCTCATTTTCTCATCCCTGCTGTTCACACCGCTCATCATACGCTCGAAGATAGAGGCGGCGCAGGTGTCCGTTATCGTCGGTGCGTTCATCATCGTGACGATGCTGGCGGCGATAATTCTCTATAATGAGAGGACATTTGCGCTCCTCGTTCGCATCGTCCGGCGCGTCATCCCGTGGAAGAAGGTCTCGCATTTCATCATAACGGTCTTTGAATCGTTCCATCGGCTCAAGCACAAGCGGCGCTTTGCCCTGCTCATGGTCATATGCGTCATCGTCACGCAGACGCTGAGGATACTCTTCAACTATTTCATCGGACTTGCGCTCTCGCTCAACATCGCGCTCCCGTTCTATTTCGTCTGCATCCCGCTCGTCACGGTCGCGACGCTCATCCCCATTTCGCTCAGCGGGTACGGCGTGGCGGAACTGTCCGGCGCTTTCCTCTTCTCAAAGCTCCTTCCCGGCGTATCGTACTCGCAGGGAGGCATGCTCATGTTCACCGCGCATATCGCGCTCCTTATCGTCAATCTCGTCTGCGGTTTTGCATTCTTCATACCGAAGCGGGATCGAACGGGAAAAAGGCAGTACGTGTTCATGTGATTGACCAAGGATATCTTCGACGAGCTGTTAAGCAACGAAAGCGTAAGGAAATATACAGCATCCCGCTTGCCGTGCGAGACGGGCTCACGTTCCGCGATATCGTGCTCTGGGGCCTTTCCCATGATAGCGCAGTTGTCGGGATCGTTCGCGGCAGGGAACAGATGCTCGCCTGCGCTCCGACAGAGCGCATCCGCGAGGGAGACAAAGCCGTGGTCATTGCCGATGACCGCATCGCCGTGATCGATGCGAAGGCATAGCGGTTTCGCACTTGACAGTGCCACTCCGCAGACTATACTGTCGGAAGAACGGGCGGTATCGGACAGCAACGGACATCCCACCATCAAGGAGATCATATGAGTGACCACGCCAGGAAACGAAGATCATCACTGCACGTATCGCTTGTGCTCATCGGCGGCATGGCGCTCTCCAATGGCGAAGCGCGCACCAGTAATGCGACGGCGGGCGGAGGCAATTGGACCGCAGTGCAGGGCAAGAGTGTTATCACGAATATGGCAACAAATTCCGCCTCCCGCTATTACCGGGGCTCGACATATTATCATGGTACCGGCACAGCCGGGAGCGCGAAAGCGGCATCCTCGCCGGACGGGGCATCGCCTGTTTCCCGCGGCGGGTTCGGCGGTTCGGCCGCGAGCCACAGCTCGGGCGGCTGATCAGTGATACGACGGGAATGCACGCCGCGTACGAACTGGCGGGAGGCCGTTGAATCGCTCGGGTGCAATTTTCATACGATAGACGGCGCACCGTACTGGGATGAATCCGCATGCTACGAATTCACCGCGGACCAGATCGATATGCTTGAATCGGCCACCGCCGAGATAGAGCGTATCTGCCGCGAGGCCGTTCTGCATGTGGTACGTGAGAAACGGGCAAAAGATATCGGCATCCCCGAGGCATTCATTCCCTATGTTATGAATTCGTATGATGCGCGGGAAACGAGCATCTACGGGCGCTTCGATCTTGTCTTCGACGGCAAGGATCACCCGAAGCTCCTTGAATATAATGCCGATACGCCCACAGCACTCCTTGAGGCGAGCGTGGTTCAGTGGCATTGGATGAAGGATCGTGCAGCAGATGCTGACCAGTTCAATTCCATTCATGAAAAGCTCATTGCGGCGTGGAAAAAGACGGGGATACGTTCGATGCATTTCAGCTGCATACGCGACCACGATGAGGATCTTGGGAACACTGAGTACATCCGCGATACGGCCGCGCAGGCGGGCATCGAGACAAAACATGTCTTCGTCGAGGATATCGGCTGGGACAGCAGACAGAAAAAGTTCATTGATAAGGATGGCGCTGTCATCCAGACGATGTTCAAACTGTATCCGTGGGAATGGCTTTTCGCTGACTCCTTCGGGCCGCACATCGCCGAGAGCGGCGTGCGTTTCATCGAGCCGGCATGGAAACTCATGCTGAGCAACAAGGGGATACTCCCGATACTCTGGGAACTGTTCCCCGGGCATCCGAATCTCCTGCCGGCGTACTTCGATAACCGTTTCAGTGACAATTATGTGCGTAAGCCGTTCCTATCGCGCGAAGGGAGCAATGTGAGCATTGTCCGCAACGGCACCGTCCAGGAGAAGGGCGGCACGTACGGTGCGGAGGGATACATCTACCAGGAACACATGCCGGTCCCATCGTTCGATGGGAATTACACGACGATCGGATCTTGGGTCATCGGCGGTGAACCGGCAGGCATAGGCATTCGCGAGGATACCACCGAGATAACCATGAATTCGAGCAGATTCATTCCACATTATTTCAAGGAGTAACGTATGATGAACGAAGTGATGGCATCGCTGAGCGGACTGATCCCTTTCCTCAAGTATTTCGGCGGGGGCGTGGGGCTTGTCCTTGTCTTTTCGCTCGTCTACCTTCTGGTAACACCCTATCCCGAGGTAAAGCTGATACGGGGCGGGTCCGTTGCGCCGGCTATAAGCTTCGGCGGGGCGATATTCGGCTTTATCTGCCCGCTCGTCGCGGCGATATCGCACAGTGTGAGTTTTCTGGACATGGTCCTCTGGGCGTTGGTGGCGCTGTGCGTGCAGGTGGCGACCTTCCTTATCATTCGCATCTTCCTGCCGTCGCTCATAAAGAACGTTGAGAAGAACCAGTTGTCTTCCGCTATCCTCATCGCGATAATATCGATCGCGGTAGGCATGGTCAACGCGGCAAGCATGACGTATTGAGCGTTCGGTCCGCGCCGAGCGCCTTGGAAGTTATTTCTTCTTCGATCCTGAACGGAGAAAATACCGCACGAAAAGCGACGCATAATGCGGTATCTTCGTTATCATGCGCTTCATTATCGACGGCTGCATCCAGTAGAGCGGCCGGACATAGAACGAGAAGTACGCCTTTCTCAGCATACGCTCGACAAGTTCTTTGGGCATGGTGTCCGTTTCGAAATAGGCCGCGCGTTCGAAGGTGCCATAGAGATTCCAATCGTCGATGAGAAGCCGCCCGTCACTCCTGATCATATCGTAGAGCTTCGTCCCCGGATACGGCACCGTGATGAGGAATTGCGCAAAGGAGGGATTAAGCTCCTTCGCGAAGTCGATGGTCGCCTGCATGGTCTCTTCGGTCTCGCCGAAATTCCCTATCATGAAGAACGCCACCGTTTCGAGGCCGACCTTTTTCGCGAGCCTGAACGCGGCGCGTATGTCGTCGAGCGTGATGTTCTTCTGTATCGCATCGAGCATGCGCTGCGATCCTGACTCAACGCCGAAACCCACGCGCGTACAGCCGGCGCGCTTCATCCACATGAGCATCTCTTCTGATATCGGCTTCACGCGAATTCCCGAGGGCATCACCCATTCGACGACGAGCTTTTCATCGACGATCTTTTTACATATCTCGATGACACGCCGCGGCGATGAGGTGAACGAATCATCCACAATGCCTATCTGCTTAACGCGATAATCCTTCACGAGCATGCGCCACTCGCCGAGGACATTGTCGGCGCTCCGCATCCGGCAGGAGGTTCCGAATATCCCCTTGTAGCAGAACACGCATTGGTATGGACAGCCGCGCGAGGTGATCATGCCCGCGGAAAGGACGTTCTTGTCGAGGAGCGGCTGCTGCGTGGAATACATCGTAAGCGGAGGGAAGAGATGCCACGCGGGATAGGGTACTTCGTTCAAGTCCTTGATGCGCTCTCGGTCAGGCGTATGGACCACGACACCGTCCTTCAAATAAGAAAGCCCTGCGATGTGGGAGAGATCGCGTGTGCGGACCTTATCGAAATTCGCGAGCAATTCGACGATGGTCCGCTCGCCCTCGCCGCGTACGACGACGTCACAGTAATGAGCCGCTTCTTCCGGCAACGCGCTCACATGCGGCCCGCCCAGCACCACCGGTACCGAGCGCTTTCTGCACAGTTCGGCGATCTGCCATGCGCGCTTTATCGTCGGCGTGCTCGCGGTGATGCCGCAGAGATCGGCGCTGGATATGGCATCTATTATCTCCGTCGTCGATTTCTCATCGACGGTGAGGTCAAGGACATGGACGGCGTGACCCGCTTTCTCGATGACCGCGGCGATGTAGCCGAGACCCGGCGGGAGCGACTCGCGGGTGTTCATGACGATGCCGTTGGGATTGATGAGAAGTATGTTCATTGCCGTTACTATATAAACATCCGTTCATTATCGCAATAGAGCTGAGTATCGATATATTCCCGGTATTTCCCTTGCCGTAAAAGCGTGATACAATGGAGCATCGTAATGGAGTTCTGCCATGGAGCTGTCGAAATTCGGGAAGAAGATGACGGAGCGGTCGGGCATTCTCACGCTCATGGACGATCTCGGCAAAGCCCTCAACGACGGCACGAACATGATAATGATGGGCGGCGGCAATCCCGCGCATATACCCGCCGTGGGATCGATATGGCGCAGCCGCATGCACGAGATTCTCGATAAGGACGACGAGTTCGAACGTGTCATCGGCAACTACGATGCGCCGCAGGGAAAGAAGGAATTCATCGATGCGCTCGTCGTTTTTTTCAACCGCGAATACGGCTGGAACATCACGGCGGCGAACATCGCGATAACGAACGGGAGTCAGAACAGTTTTTTCTTTCTGTTCAACATCCTCGGCGGCGAATACGACGGCGGCGTGAGCAGGAAGATACTGTTCCCGCTTTGCCCGGAATATATCGGCTATGTCGACCAGGGCATCAATCACGGGCTTTTCGTATCGCGCAAGCCGAAGATAGAGATCATCGATGAGCACACGTTCAAATATCACATCGATTTCGATGATTTCACCATCGGCGACGACATCGCTGCGATATGCATTTCCCGCCCGACGAATCCTACCGGGAATGTCATCACCGACAGCGAGCTTGCGCACCTTTCCGACATGGCGCGCGCAAAGGGCATACCGCTCATCATCGACAATGCGTATGGTCATCCATTCCCTGGTGTCCTTTTTGAGCCGGCTACACTGCATTGGGACAAGCACATCATTCTATCGATGAGCCTCTCAAAGCTCGGGCTGCCATCGACACGGACAGGCATCATGATCGCCAATGAGGAGATCGTTGCGGCGATAGCGTCCATCAATGCCATTGTCAATCTCGCCAACGGCACTATCGGACAGGCGATACTTGAGCCGTATATCCGCACCGGTGAGATAAAGAACATCGTGCGTGATACGATATTCCCTTTCTATCGCGCTCGCGCGACGAATATCGAACGCGTGATCCGCAGGGAACTTGACGGGCTCCCCTATTATCTCCATAAGATAGAAGGCGCATTCTTCGTATGGCTCTGGTTCAAGGGGCTGCCGATAACCTGTCTTCAACTCTACGAGCGGCTGAAAAAAAAGGGCCTGCTCGTCGTCCCCGGCCATTATTTTTTCGATGCGCTCGCTGAACAATGGGACCATACCGATGAATGCATACGGATGAATTATGCCATGGACGAAGCCATGACGGCACGCGGGATAGCGATACTGGGCGAAGAGCTTAGGATGATCTATCGAATGGGGTAGGGTTCGCAGGGCACGCGGTTGATCGCACCATCGGCGATGAAGCGCATCATTTTTACGCATCCGTGTTCCGATAATGTAATCGGAGCCCTCCATGGATTCGGACATACTCGCTTCGTTCTCGGATTACCTCAGGTCGCGCAAGCGCTCCGAGAACACGATACTCGCGTACGGCAAGGACCTCGGCTTCTATACCGGGTATCTGTCATCGATAGGGAAGTCCGTTACGGATGCTACCGCGTTCACGGTGCGCGCGTATCTCTCGCATGTGAAGAACAAAGGGTGCAGCAACCGCACCATGGCGCGCCATCTCTCGGCGATAAAGAAATTCTATTTTTTCCTCGTACGTTCCGGGCGCTTTACCGACAACGGCATACTCGATATGCGTTCGCCCCGCACGGAAAAGAACATCGTTACTTTCCTCGAGCCAGATGAGATAGAGCGCATGCTCTCCCTCGGCGGCAACGATTTTCTTTCGCTGCGCAACCGCTACATGATACTCCTCTTCTATGCGAGCGGGCTTCGTGTGTCGGAGCTCTGTTCACTCACGGTCGATGCCATTGATGCATCCTCGGACATGATACGCATCACCGGCAAGGGCGATAAAGTACGCGAGATACCCCTTCTCCCTGCGATAACCCGGACGCTGCCGGATTATCTCGCGGGAAGGACGCGGTATCTGACCGCCTCGGGCCGTATCTGCGAAGCGCTTTTCATCAACAAGAACGGCACCCCGCTCGGTCAGCGCGGCGTGCGGCATATCATGAAGATACTGATACGGCGGCTCGCCATCGGCAGGAAAATATCGCCGCACACGCTTCGGCATACGTTCGCCACGCATCTTATCAACAACGGAGCCGACATACGCGCCGTGCAGGAACTCCTTGGACATTCATCGTTGTCGACGACACAGCGCTACACGCATGTCACCAACCGAAGGATCATCGAAGTGTATAACAGAGCGCATCCGCACGCGTAGGCACGGAGGCCGAGGTTCGCACGAGACACGGAGGTCGATTTGTGCGAACCGTTGCGAAAGTCAACAAAATACACCTTATTGTCAATGAAAAACGTTCCCCCCATACCGGCACATGCTTATGCTATTCCCGACATCCGCGCTCGTGCGGAAAGGAGTTCGCTATGCTTGAGACATTGAAAACCCCGGGCGATACGAAATGGTTCGTGAAGGATCGCTTCGGTCTTTTCATACACTGGGGACTCTATTCGATGGCGGCCCGTCACGAATGGGTGAAGCATACGGAGCGTATACCGAACGAAGTGTACGATGAAAAATATTTCAAGCGATTCGACCCCGATCTCTATGACCCCAATCTCTGGGCGGACGCAGCCTCGAATGCGGGAATGAAATACTTCGTGATAACGACGAAGCATCACGAGGGGTTCTGTCTCTGGGATTCCAAGCTTACCGATTATAAAGCGCAGAATACGCCGGCCAAACGCGACCTCCTTCGCCCGATGATAGAAGCGTTCAGAAAACGCGATATGAAAGTGGGGCTCTATCATTCCATCATCGACTGGCATCATCCGCAGTATGTCATCGACAATAAGAACGGACCGTATCGCGAAAGCCCTGAGCGTGAGAAGATGAACCAGGGCCGCGATCAGATGAAATATGCCGACTATCTCCACGGACAGGTGAAGGAGATACTCACCGATTACGGCACGATCGATGTGCTCTGGTTCGACTTCTCATTCCCCGACAAGGAAGCCCCGGACGATTTCACCCGCGGCAAAGGTCACAAGGCGTGGCGCTCCGCCGAGCTCATGGCGATGATACGGAAACTTCAGCCGCACGTCATACTCGACGACAGGCTCGATCTCCCCGACGGCTGGGATGTGAAAACGCCCGAGCAGGTACAGCCGCGCGAATGGGTGACCGTGAACGGAAAACCCGTGGTATGGGAGGCATGTCAGACTCTTTCCGGCTCTTGGGGATATCATCGCGATGAAGCGAGTTTCAGAAGCACGGAAAATCTGATAGAAACACTTATCGATTGCGTATCGAAGGGCGGCAATCTCCTTCTCAATGTAGGTCCAACCGCCCGCGGCGAATTCGACGAGAGAGCGCTCGAACGCCTCAACGGCATAGGGACGTGGATGCGCAGACACAGCCGCTCCATCTATGGATGCACGCAGGCGCCCGCGGAGTTCAAGACGCCGGACGGCTGCCGTCTCACCTACAATCCCGATACGAAACGCCTCTACGTCCATTGCTTCGTTTGGCCGTACAAGCATCTCCATTGCGACGGATTCGGCGGCAAGGTAAAATATGCACAGCTTCTCAACGACGGCTCTGAGGTCGGCATCAAAATGGATGAGTGGCATGCGAAACAGCTCGGCCTCGCCACTGACGCGATAACGATAACGCTGCCGCAGGTAAAGCCCAACGTCACCGTACCGGTGATAGAATTATTTCTGGAGTGACCATGAAAAGCCAGTTCCGCTATCGCCAAGTTCATCTCGATTTCCACACGTCGGAACATATACCCGATGTCGGCGCACAATTCGACAAAAAGCAGTTCGCCGAAGCGCTTACGGTCGGCAATGTCGATTCGATAACCGTGTTCGCCGTATGTCATCACGGCTGGGCGTATTATCCGACCAAGGTCGGGAAGGCGCATCCGAACCTGAAGAACAAGGACCTCCTCGGCGATATGATCGATGCGTGTCATGCGAACGGCGTGAACGCGCCGGTGTACATCACCGTGCAGTGGAACGAGCGCGTTGCCCGCGAGCATCCGGAATGGCGCGTGGTGAAGGGTGATGCCGCCTCGCAGCAGTCGGACCTCAATCAGCTTGGAGCCGGATGGCATTCGCTGTGCCTCAGCAATGACGAATATGTCGATCTTGTCATAGCGCAGGCGCATGAAGTGATGGACATGTACAAGGCTGACGGATTATTTTTCGATATACTCATCGCATGGGACTGCTGCTGCCGCAATTGCATCGAACGCATGAAAAAAGCGGGCCTCGATCCGAACAAAAAAGAGGACCGCCTCGCCAATCACCGCACTGTGATAATGGATTATTACAAACGTGTCACCGGTGCTGTGCATAAGAAAGATCCATCGATGCGCATTTTCCACAACAGCGGTCATATCTATAAGGGTGAACGCGAACGCTGGCAGTACTTCACGCATCTTGAACTCGAATCGCTCCCGACGGCGGGCTGGGGCTACGATCACTTCCCGCTCTCGGCGCGCTATGCGAATACGCTCGGTATGGAATATCTCGGCATGACGGGGAAATTCCACACATCCTGGGGCGAGTTCGGCGGCTTCAAACGCCCGGCGGCGCTCGAATATGAATGCGCGCTCATGACATCGCTCGGTGCGCGTTCAAGCGTGGGAGATCAGCTCCATCCATCTGGAAAAATGGATATGGATACGTATAAGACCATCGGCGCGGGATATTCGAGGGTGAAAGCACTCGAGGAATATGCCATCGGCTCGACACCGTGTTCGGAGATAGCGCTCCTTTCCGCGGAAGCAGTGTTCCATTCCCGCGAGCACGAATCGATTGACATGGGTGCGGCGCGCATACTGAACGAACTTCATCTTATGTACGATGTCATCGATATGGACGAGGACTTCTCGAAGTACAAGCTCATCGTCCTGCCGGACATCTGTACGCTCGACGATGCGCTCGCGAAAAAAGTGAACGCGTATGTGAAAAAGGGCGGGAAACTCCTCCTTTCCGGCACGTCGGGGATGAAGCCGGATGCGTCAGCGTTCGCCGTCGATATGCGCGCGAAAGTGTTAGGTGCATCGGAGTTCAATCCGGATTACGTGAAGGCGGTGAGCGGACTCGATGACAGCCTCATCGAATCGCCGTTCGTGATGTATGCCGCGGCGCAGAAGGTGAAGGCAGCCGGTGCCGATGTCCTTGCCGAAGTATACAATCCGTACTTCAATCGGACATGGGAGCATTTCTGCTCGCATCAGCATACGCCGTACAAGACGGAACGCTCTTCGGAGAACGATGCGATAATCATGGACGGGAATATTGTCTACATTGCGTATCCGATATTCAAGACATACTACGATCGCGGGCAGCCGCTCTATAAATATCTCGTCCGCGGCGCGATCAATAAGCTTCTGCCGGATCGGGAACTTTCGGTGAAACTGCCGTCGAGCGGGCGCATGAGCTTCATGGAACAGAAGGAAAAGAACCGCATCGTGCTCCATCTCCTCTATGCGGAGATACAGCCCCGCGGCGAGAGCGGTGCAGGATGGGGACGCGGCGTGAAAATGCTCATCATCGAGGATGTGAACGAGCTGCATCGCATACCTGCGGAGATACGCTTGGAGAAAAAACCGTCACGCGTGTACTCGGCGTATACGAAAAATGATATTCCCTTCACCTATGAGAACGGGAAGGCGAAGATCACCGTCGATACCATGTATATCCATGAAGCGGTGGTCATCGAGCGGTAGGGGTATCTATTTCCCGTTCGCAATGCAGTAAAGCTTCGTATGCCCCCGCACAATGAGATCACCGCCGATCGCCGCGGGGGACGCGGTGATGCCGTCATCGAGCTTATTGACCGATATCACTTTGAACGATGAGCCCTTTGCAAGCACCACGCCGGTGCCGTCCTTTCCGAAGAGGTAGATATACTTGCCCGCTGCAATCGGCGATGAGAATATCTGCTTCATGTCCTCAAGCTTTTGCGGCCCGTACTGAACCGCGCCGTCCGCCGACCGCACACAGGTTATGACGCCGTCATTCGCTTTCAGATAATAAAGCAGACCGTCGGCGAGCACCGGTGACGGCACATACGGCGTGTCCTTCTGTTTCGACCAGACTATGCTTTTGCTGTCGGTGATATCGCCTTTCGCGGAGGCGATGTCTATTGCAAGAAGCGAGGCCCCGCGGAAACCGCTCATGCAGATGACGTTCTTCCCGTCGAACACCGGACACGGAATGACATTACCGGTCATGCCGGCGCATTCCCAGATGAGCGTGCCGTTGTGCGCATCGTAGCTTCGGATCTTCTTCGTTGCCGATACGACTATCTGCGTTTTGCCGTGCACGGAGACGACAAGCGGCGTCGACCACGATGTCTGTTCATCGCGCGTCACGCGCCATTTTTCAGCACCGGTCTTTTTATCGAGCGCGACGAGAGCTGAACCGCTTTCCTGGTCGAGGTTCATTATCACCAAGTCGCCGGAGAGCACGGGCGATATGCCCTCGCCGAAATTCGCTTTCATCTTCATGAGACCGAAGCGTTTTGACCATATCTTCTTTCCGTTCATATCGAGGCAATAGAGGCCGTATGAACCGAAGTAGGTGTAAAGATGCTCACCGTCGGTCGTTGAAGAACCCGATGCCCATGACCCGTCCGCATGCGTTGCGGAGAACGGTATCTCTTCGAGCATGGATTCTTTCCACACGATCTTTCCGTCAGCAGCATTCACCGCAACAACAGCGAACGCGAGCGACTTCGCCGGAAGATGCGCGCTCTTCCGGTGGAATTCCGGCGTCTCAGCTTCTACCGCTTTCACTTTCTCAACATCAGCTGCTTTGCCGGTCTCGATCGCGGTCGTGAGATATATCTTCCCTTTCCATATTATCGGTGATGAATGTCCGCGCCCGGGAATGACGGTTTTCCATTTGATATTCTTCGTCTCGCTCCACGTCGTCGTCGGATCAGCGGCAGAAACGCCAGTGTGCAATGGTCCGCGCCATGAGGGCCAGTCGGTCGTTTGTGAGAACAGGGCTCCGGCAGCCAGAGCGAGCGTGAGCAGCGAGTTTCGCATTATATGCCTCTCTACAATGAATTGTTGATCGGATCAATTACGATTCTATTCTGTTCCGGAAGGAATGGCAAGCAACGGCAGGCTATTGCAAAAATAGCATGGGAATCGATATACATATACTCTGAAGACAAAGGGAGCAGTATCGAATAGAACAAGGGCTCACGGTTCCCGAGCCAAGCCGAGGGATGAGCCCTTGTTCTCTATATTCGCGACAGTCTCTATTCATATTATCATTTGTATTCAATAGTTCTTGCAAGAAAGGCATTCGGGTTCTTCACTGAAACCGCATCCCATTCCTTTCCGAACGCCGCAGTGAACCGCTTGATATAGGTGCCGAGGTCCGGGTCCTTGAGGCTCAGTATGAACCAGTCGGAACCATAGAGCACCTTCGACCGCGCATTCCCCGGCAGCTTCGCATACACATCCGCAACGAATGTCGCCAAAGGATGTCTGATCGAAGTGTCCTCGCGCTTCTCGAACCAGCCGGAGAGATCGGCGTATACGTTCGGGTATTTGATGATCGCTTCGCGTGCGAAGGCCGACCAATGCCCGGCGCGCCGTCCGTCAAGGTATTGATGCAGCCGTCCGAAACCGCCGAAGTGCGCGAGGTTGAGCGTAAGCCGCGGGTACACATCGAGCACTTTCGCCCAGAGCTTCGGATGATTGAAGACGCGGATGCGCTCGGATATCGCTTCGCCCACATTCACGATCGATGCATGGAAATCGATGACGCCGTCCTCGAATATATCGGTGACCGACGCTATCTCGCCCGAATCGTCGTCATAGATATCGCCTTGGGCCGCAACGCGGTCGGACATGACGGCGAAACCCGCTGCGGAGAAATGCACGGTGATGGGAATGCCGTTCTTCTCGGCATATTCGTAGAAGCCGCCCTTGCCGAATAGAAAGGGATCGGTAGGCGAGAATCCGATGGGCGGGTAGAGCTTTACCCCGGCGAATGTTCTTCCTTTACCGACCATATCGCCGATGAATGAGAGCAGTTTTCCATCGAGGGCATCATTGCGCCGCGGGTCGACGCCGAGGAACGGGAATATCCGGTCGCTGTGGCGTTTTTTGAGCTCGGTGAGCGTTGTTATCTGCGAATCGAATGCGCGTCCGGTATCGTTTTCGACCGCTCCGATCTGCACGGTGCGAAATCGTTCTTCGGCCTCCGATATCCAGCGCGATACCGTTTCGACAGCCGCATCGGCCCTTCCGCCCCTGCGCGATGCCACTGCATCTTTCCATCCCAGAAGCGTATCGGCCACGGTGCCTGCAACGCGTGTTCTTGTCCTTGCGACACCCTTGCCGGGCGAGGGGAGTATCTTCTCCATATACCCCACATCGAGCATGAGCGGACAGCACGCCATCGGCTCACCCGCGGCGTTATCGAGATCGGAAAGCGTCGCCTCGCCGTCCTCTGATGTACTGTTCTTGAGGAATGCCTCAACGGGGTGCGCATCGGCTTCGGTACGGTCGCCGACGGTCGCGATGCGGTCGAGCATCTCGCGCAGACGAAGCGTTGAGAGAAAAGCATCCACACCTTTGCCGGCCATGCCGGTGGTGAAGAAATGCGTGTGTACGTCGAATCGCATGGATACCCTCGGGCACGGTCTCGGTCAGGGACTATTCAATCCTTTCTCGCGGTTATTGCAAGCAGTATCGGTATCCCCGTGCCGTTCCTGCTCGTGAACTCTATCGACGCTATCTGTTTCGCCGGTTCGGGATTGAGCCATTCGAATATGCGAATGAAGCGCTCGTTCTGAGCATTCCCCGGAACCGATGTTCGCTTTACGCGCACCAGGAACGGAACGCTTTTTTCTTCCGACACGGGTTTCATCCACCAGTCGGTGGTGTTGTCGTTCACGATGATGGGAATATCACGGGTGCTTCCGTCGGCATAGCGGATGGCGTATGATGCGATGGTATCGCCTGCTTTCGCCCATGCGCATGAGTGCGTGAAGTATATCGCGGCTGCCTGCGCATTCACCGGTATAGGACCTGCTGAGAGCGGCAGTGCCGGTGTTTCCTTCGACTGAAGGACAATGCACGATCGCCCGCTATTCTTATCAGGGTCGATGATGTCGATTGGGACATGGTAGTATGTCTGCATTCCCGTCGGTATGCCGTCGATATTATTGAGCGCGCCCTGATCCGTCCACCCGCCGATGCCGTCGCCCGCCTTCTCATCATAAAATCCCATGTTGCAGAACGGCCTTATATCGATGTTCTTCCAGCCGTCCGTGCGTGCTTCGCGTGCCTGCGCGAAACCTTTCACCGAGCGCATCGCATCGGGGACATCGGGCTTGGCCGTCATTGATGCAAGAAGCTTTCTGTCATACGACGCATTCTCGAACGCGGCTTCGATCTTCCTGCAGTCTATCTTCCCGGTGAGATACAGCGGCTCAGTGCCGAGGCGCAGTGTTATCGTGCTTCCATCGCTTTGTATCTTCTTCTCATTGAGCATGATGTTCTGCGCGGTGAGTCCGGCGGCATCGAGCGGAAGCGTTACATCGATGTTCTTCATTCCCGTCTCTGCCCAGAGCACGGCTGTCGCATGGTCGTCGTTCGCATAGGTAAAGCACCAGACGGCGTCGTCCTTCGAGAGCCGCTTGCTGAATTTCATATCATCGAGCATGAACGCATGGAAGGCATAGGCGATGAAGAGCGGCTTCGGCGCGCTGTCAAAGGGGCCGGCACCGAAATCCCAGTGCATTTCGCGATAGTACGTTTCACCCAGATTGGCTTTGGCGAAATTAGCGCCGTCGCCGCGGAAAAAATAGAGGAAATATTTCTTCACATGCTCAGACTGCATGATGCTGCACGCTTTCACGATGTTGTCCGCTGCATCGCGGTACTGTTCATACGGCGGCTGTCGGTTCGCGACGGGGGGAAGCCCCTCGCAGTCGAGATCGGAGAAGAACGATGTGCTCCATATCCCGCCTTCCGTGTTCATGATGGGGCGGTCAGGCCCGTGTTTTTTCATATACGCATGGAAATCATCAAAGACCTTTATCCCATCCATGACATTGTCGCCCATTTTCGTTTTCCAGTGTATGGAAAGCGTATCCATGTATTTTGCAGCGCCGAGCTTGAATATCTCCGTGGGAAATGCTTCGAGATTTATCCAGCTCGATATGACGCCGCCCACCACTTCGAGCGAGGGGTCGATGCTCTTTATCACCGTATACGATCGCTTAAGGAGTTCGACGTACTCGGCAGGTGTGCCGCCCCACCATTTTTTCCCGGCATCGGGCTCATTCCATACTTCCCATACGCGCACATATTCCTTGTACCGCGTCACCGTATTCCTGACATACCGTTCCCATTCATTCCAGTCCGGCGGTACCTCGGTCGTGTGAAATCCGTGCACGCTCTCGTTCTTCGATGCCCAGAGCGGCGTTGCGAACAATGACCCCATCATCCGAAGGTCTTTCCCCTTGAGCGCCGTTATCACGCCGTCGGAGATAGTGTAATCGAATTTGCCGCGCTCCTTTTCCACACGATACCACTGCGTCGTCTGCAGCACATCATGCGAGCGGGCCCAGCGGAGACCGAGCTTACAGACAATATCGAGATGGTACTCGTCCTTTTTAATGTCCTTGCCCCACAGCTCCGGACGTACGCTTGCGCCGTAGTATTTCGGATGCGTGCCGTAAAAGCTTTCATCGCGTGTCGCGCGTTCGGATAATCCTTTCGGGATGACAGCGAACGTAGCCACATCCTTCCCTTTCTCCTTCTTGTCACCGGTGAGAATAAGACGTATCCGGTACATGCCGTACTTGTTCACCTGACACGTGAACGCATCCATTATCCCGTTCCGTGACGGAAGCGATATATCTTTTTCCGACTTGGAAACGACAACGCCGTAATGATCGATGACCTGATATTCTGCATGCAGATTGCGTTCGGACGTATTATTCGTTATGGGTACCAGTACTGTCACCGCCTGATCGAGGAAGTAGAGGCCGTCGCCCGCATTCTTCGATGCATAGCCGATAGCAGCATCCTTCAACATCGTGCCCGAATCGCCATCAGCAAGGAGATCGTTCCTGTCCGGTACCCAGTTGGCGGCAATAGTCGCTATCTCATCATCGGAAAGCTGCCGTTTCCACACCGCGACTTCATCAATAACGCCCGAAAGATCGTTCGCCGTGCCGGAACCCGGGCGGCTCCCGCCGATGTTCATCCAGGAATCATTGGGTGTATACGGCTTTTCCGGGAATTTCCCTTTCGCAAAAGCTATCTTTTTCCCATTGATGTATATGATCTTCTGCCCGCTTTCCTTATCCCATGTCACCGCTATATGCACCCATTCATTCTTAAAGAACGCATTGTTCGCCGCAGGGTCATACGTGTCCGCGCGGTTCTTCCAATCCCCCGTATACGACCAGAAATTGATGCGATTCTGTTTCGTGGTAACGATGAAACCTTCGCAGTTGAACGCTTGTATTACGCCGCTGTCATCGGACGGAAGCACCCAGAACGCGATGGTGCCCGCTGACGCATCGACTATACCCGCAGCATAATACTGTACGGCTGTCGCGTTCTGCGCCTTGTCGACAAGAAGTCCCTTTCCGTTCTTTCCCGCCGTGTAGACTATCTGCGCATTGCGCTCCTTGGGCTTGAACACGGGCGATCCGAGACTGTATTCCGGCTTTGCGCTTTCATCGAAGCTCGCGCAGAAGGAAATATCCTTCAAGATGCCCGACGGCGCAGCGAACAATGCTGCGGAGATAATGCTTAGAACAACAATGCTGTTGAAGACGATCTTCACAGGCGCCTCCGATGAGCTGTGATGCATCCTTAATATTTTGAATAGAACCCGCCGTGAAGTATATCGCCATGCGCGTATACGTCAAGAACGACCGCGCAGCGATCACACGCACATGGCCGATACCCGCATAGGCATCCGGCATTCGCATATCGTATCGATCAGCGATTCGTCGAGCGTATCGGCGCTGTCATACGGCATGAAGACCATGCGTGATGACTGCGGTATCCGTTCGCTTATGAAGCGCACGAAAGACCGTGATGACCCGCCGAACTCCTGCTGATGCGCAGGGGCGTGTGCACCCATCGTATGCACGATGCCTGGAAAACGCTCCGCGATCACCGCGGGTTCGGTGAACGGATACATCGTGTCAAGCCCGCGGAGGTTGTATATCTCGGCGAACGCGTCATAGTGCTGCTTGAAACGTGCGCAGCAATGAATGAAGACCCCGTTGAATTCCCGCGCAATACGGTTCACATAGGGAAGCCCAAATTCGCGGTACAGCTCAGGCGACAGGAGTTCGGTGAAATCTTCAATGATCCCTACGCCGTATTCCTCTGGCATATGAAGATTCGGCCAGGAAACGAGTTCAGCATTCTCGAAATTATCCCGGAAGTAATGGAAGACCGAAATGATATAGTCGGTGACAAGCGAAAGGAGATGATGCACTTCTTTCGGATTGTCATACATGGCGATGATGAAATCCTCCTGACGCCACAGCATAGACGCAGTGTTAAGCGGACCCTGCATGTCAGGGACACGCGGCGGGATGCAGCCGATATCCGCAGCAACATACCGGTAGATATCGACCGACTCTTTCACAAGACCGCTCATCGCCGGGGGGAGCGTGAGGCGGTATACATCCTCCGGCTTCTCGATGATAGGGTCTATCCAGAACATGCCGCCCTCGTCGCGATGCCAGGTGCCGCCGAACGCGCTTGCGAGCGCCGGTGTGCCGAGCACGCATTTGAACGCGGGGAGCGTATCATACCCGAGCGATGCTTCCACTTCGATATGTCGTATGAATTCACGACGCGCTTCGTCCTTATCAAGCGTGTTCGTATAGCGAATGCCCGACTGCGGGGCGATGATGGTCCTCACGTCAGCATCGTTCCGCCAGAACTGCGCCCAGTGCTCGCGGCGGCGTGCAAGCTCGTCCGCGGGAAAGAGTTCCTGTATGTTCATCGTGTACTCCCGGTCTTGATCCATGATGATCGTACGCGATAAAGGTACACTCGGATAACGGTATCGGTTATAGCATGGATGGAAAAACTATGGGCGAAATGGAAGCATTACCCGCGCCCGAGCGACCGGCGATACGCTTTCGGCGTGATGCCGGTGATGCGCTTGAACTGCTTGAAGAACGTGAAAATATCGGCATACCCGACACGATGAGCGACCTCGCTTGCGCTTGCGGCGCCGTTCGCAAGCAGCACCTGCGCGCGCTCGATGCGTTTGCGCAGCCGGTACTGCATGGGTGATGTGCCGGTCACCCGTTTGAATTCTTTCCTGAAAAGGTCATAGCTCATTCCCGATGCGGCGGATATCGCTTCAAGATCGATATCATCGGCGAGATGGTTTTCGATCGCGGCAGCGGCGGTGTGTATCCTGTCCGCGGGTGACGGTGTTGACACGATGCGCTCATTGAACATGCCGAGAACAGCGTACACCTTCGCAAGCAGAACGGAATGCGGAAGCGTGGTGTCGAATTCAGCGATGAACCGATGGAGCGCATCAAGCAGATCGTCCGTGATCGGCACTGCGGCGATGCGTTCCGGCGGGCATATCTGCGGTGCGGCGTTATAGAGCGCGGGCGATAGTTGAATGAAGAATTCCATCCACGAAGGAATATCATCGTAGAGGAATCTATGCGTTCCGGGTGTACGGTATACGAGCGATCCGGGCCGAAGATGATGCTCGCCGTCCTTGTCGGTGAAGCGTGCATTCCCGCGGAGGAGATAGAGGAGCGCGAAATTGGGGAATCTTCCCTGTATGGCGTGTGTGCCGTCCGGCGGTCTCCAGAACCCGAGCGATATCATGCCGGCATCCGTGCCGCCCAAGGCGATCGATTTTGAGGTGTTTCGCCCGAGTTTCTCGATGAAACTGTCTATTCGCGATGCATCGATGCTCGCCGGTGATATACCTTTGCCGACCGCCATGGGAATACTGTATCAGAACCGGCACTCACGTCAATACATCGATAACATTCGATCGATATGCGGCATGTATGGACTTCGTGCATAACAGTTCGAGTCAGACAGTTCGAGTCACGATTGACAGAATTCCATGCGGCGTTATACTTGCCGACGAATCAGAATACTGCGATCGATCATGCTGAAGATCACATTCGAGGAGTTGCACATGTCGGAAAAAGGAACATCGGAGAACAGGGGCGATACTACTCAGCAAACAGGTCTGCGATTATTGCCAGGCATAATTATTGTTGTCATTCAATTGCTGCTGCGATTCGTTCTTCCTGTCATAGAACCCGACGGGCTCATGATAGCGATGTTCTCCGGCATGCTCGGCGGACCGGCGCTCATTGTCTGGTGGTGTTTTTTCAGCCGCGCACGAGCTTTTGAGCGATGGCTTGCCCCGGTTCTCGCGATAGTATCCCTTGTCGCCGTGTCGTTCTTTCTCGACATATCGATAGCGACGGCGAACATGGGCATGATGTTCATGATGTTCGCAACGCCGGCCATGTCATTGGCGTTCGTTCTCTGGGCGGTTATCGGCAGCCGTCTTTCGGCACTTCCCCGCCGAACGGCTATGGTCATCAGCATTCTCCTCGCATCGGCTCCCTGGCTCTTCCTCCGCACCGACGGCATGGACGGGAGCGCGAATCAATCGTTCAATTGGCGCTGGGCCCCGACACTGGAAAGCCGCCTCCTTGCGAAAGGCGATGAAGCCACCGTGCCCGCGGAAGCGGGTACAAAAGCGGCGTGGCCGGGATTTCGCGGCGAGAACCGCGACAGCATCGTCCGCGGCATATCGATAGCGACGAATTGGAAGTCATCACCGCCGAAACAGCTCTGGCGCAGAAGTATCGGTCCCGGCTGTTCGTCCATGGCGGTGAGCGGGAATATGCTCTTCACGCAGGAACAGCTCGGCGAGCATGAGGCCGTGTCCTGCTATGATATCACGAGCGGCAGGCCCGTCTGGAAGCACCGCGACAAAGCGCGATTCTACGATTCGCATGCCGGTGCGGGCCCCCGTGCGACACCGACCATCGCCGGAAGACGCGTATACACGCTCGGTGCCACCGGCATTGTGAATGCGCTCGATATGAAAACCGGCTCGGTCATATGGACGCGCAATGCCTCGACCGACGGCAGTGTGAAAAATCTCAATTGGGGTTTCGCCGCGTCGCCGCTCGTCATTGGAGATATCGTCATTGTTTCCGTTTCCGGAAAGCTTTCCGCGTATGATGCAGCGAACGGCATCGTGCGCTGGTCGCTTCCCGATGGAGGCAACAGCTACAGCTCGCCGCATCTTCTTGCCATCAACGGGGTTCCGCAGATAGTGCATGTGAGCATGGCCGGAGCGCAGAGTGTCGCGCCTGAAACCGGAAAGCAGCTCTGGAACTATGCCTGGAAACTCGAGGACCGTATCCTTCAGCCTGCGCTCATTGCCCCGAACGATCTTATGCTGAGCTCCGACGGTGAACAGAGCGTACGCCGCGTACATGTCGCGCTCAACAGCGGAAAGTGGTCGGTCACGGATGTATGGTCATCGACGGAGATGAAACTTAACTTCAACGACTTTGTCGTTCACAAGGGATATGCGTACGGTTTTCACGGGCCGAGCATAGCCTGCATCGATATCAGGAACGGCAAGCGTGTATGGAAAGGCGAACGCTACCGCGGATGGATAGTGCTCCTTGCCGATGAGGACATGATGCTGGTGCTGTCGGAAAAAGGTGCATTAGCCCTTGTCGCAGCGAAGCCCGATGCCTTCACCGAACTTGCGAGCATAAGTGTTCTCAAGGGAAAAACATGGAATCATCCCGCGCTGGCAGGCGATGTGCTTGTCGTGCGCAATGCGTCCGAGATGGCCGCGTATCGGCTTCCGCTTCTCGGCAAATAAAGGGAGCGCCCGAGAACGAAACTATTTCAGCCGATAGCAGGCGAGCGTATTCCCGTGCCTGATATAGAGCTTGTCGTTCGCAATGATGGGTTTCGTCCACGTGCGTTTTTTTCCTTCGGGAACGAAGTGCTTTATCTCCGAGACAAGTATGAATTCCTTCGGATCAGGCTTGACCAGGAACAGATTCCCCTGAATGTCAAGACAGATGATATGCCCGTCGGCATAGATCGATGTGCCGTGTCCGATGCGGTCGGTCTCCCACATCTTTTTCCCGGTGGCAAGTTCCGCGCAGACGAAGGAGCCGCTGTTGATGATAGGCATGCCGCTGTAGCAGTAGATATATCCGTCCTTGATCACCGGGTTTGACTGATACGACTTTATCGCATCGTTCTGCCAAATTTTCTTCGGTCTCCCGTTCTCTACGCGCGCTACGATGCTGCCTCCGCCTTTCATAGTGCTTGCGAATACGTACTCATTATATACCGCGGGCGTCGTCACCATCATCTCGGTGGCGAATTTTCCTGCGGGAATATCCCATGCTGCTTTTCCGGAATCGGCGTGTATGAAACTGATGCCCGGCTTATGCAGTATGACAGCGTAGTCGATGCCGCCGATGTTCATAAGCGCTGGCGTTGAATAACAGCCCATTGCGGGGCGCGACTTCCAGAGAAGCGCACCGGTTTTTTTATCGAGCGCGATAGCGAGCGCTCCGCCGCCTGCATGAAGGATCACCCTGTCTTTATACACAAGCGGAGACCCGGCCGAGCCCCATTCCGGCGGCGTGCATCCGGCATTGGTGATATTGAATTCCCAGATCAATGTGCCGTCATAGAGTGCATGACAGCGCACATCACCCTCGCGCGAAACGGTATAGACATTGTTCATATCGATGGTCGGCGTGGCGCGCTGACCCTGTCCGTAATTGTTCTTTGCAGCGAGGGGATATTTTCTAAGCCAGATGAGCTTGCCGTTCTCAGGATCGAGACAGAAGATATAGTCGTTCACTTCGTCCCTGCCGGGAACGACGAGACGATTCCCCCGTATAGCCGGGCATGACCAGGACATGGCCTTGGCTCCTTTGCAGAGATATCCTATCTCCCAGACCTTCTTCAATCCATGCGACCAATCCTTCTGAATTCCGGTGACGGGACTTTCATTGTTATGCGTCGGGCCAAGCCATTCCGGCCATCCAAGGGGCTCAAGCGTTAACGCCGTCGGTGTCTGCATCGGTGCCGGTATGCTGTCCGACTTCCATGCTATATCGCCGGAAAAACTGGTCGACCAGAGATAGAACCACGCGCCTGCTGCCAACAGTGCGCCGACGAACGCTGCAATGGAAATAAGAATGATACGGCTTTTTTTCATAGCATCTCCCGGATGATCAAGTGCCCGGTAGTGTATGGCCATCACGCTATTTGTCAAATCATTAAGCGAGACTGTCGCGAAAATGCTATTCACCCATAACGAAGAACAATGGTCATAAAAAATTCATCAGAATCGATGAGAACAGCGGGTTGCAACCCGCTGTTCTCTATGGAGGACTATTGACCGTACAGTACGGTGACACTATACTGCATTGTATGCCACGACTACGCACACGCATAGCGCCGACACCGAGCGGTCATCTGCACATCGGGAACATCTATTCATTCCTGCTTACCTGGCTCATGGCGAAACGCATCGGCATGAGCATTCTCCTTCGCATCGATGATATGGACGCAGAGCGCAGTCGTCCCGAATATGTGGATTCGATATTCCGCACGCTTGAGTTCGCCGGCATCACCTGGGACGAAGGCCCGTCCGGCCCCGATGACTTTTACCGCAACTGGGGCCAATCGTGCCGTCGGCATCTCTATGACAAAGCGCTCGAAACGCTTCGCGATGCCGGCACACTCTTCGCCTGCGGCTGTTCCCGTGCAGCGCTTCGATCATCGCCGGACGGCACGTATCCCGGCACATACGCGGGCAGATGCGCAAGCGCTTGCCGAGAACGCGGACTTCCCTTCGAAGGGGATGTCGCCTGGCGAATGCGCATCGATGCCGATACGGTGTCTATCAACGATCATTTCCGCGGCGCTGTCACCTCGCCGTTCCCTGCAAGCATGCGGGATGTTGTCGTGCGCCGACGGGATAGAATTCCCTCATATCAGCTCGCAAGCGTCATCGACGATGTTCATTTCGGCATCACGCATATCGTCCGCGGGCGTGATCTGTTCGATTCCACCTGCGTGCAAGTCATCATCGGCGAAGCGCTCTCGCTTACCGCGTTCGCACGTACGCCGCTCATTCATCATCCCTTGATCGCACCCGGCGGCAGGAAATTATCGAAATCGCAGGACGCAGCGCCAGTGCTCTCCGCATACAAGGACAGGTCATTGCTCATTCGTGATGTGCTCGTCTGTGCGGGCGTGAACGGCGATCACCATTCGCTTCAGGAAATGCTCGCCGATGCTGATGAGATCATACGGGCATTGAGCACATATCCAAAAGGAGTTCCCGATTCTCTATGACAAAGGCACGCTACATCAATATCATCCTTTTCCATTTCTCGCGGGTCATAAAATATAATGTACCCGTCACCGTCCTCCTCACGCTGCTGATATCACTGTTTCTTCCGATCGGAAACTCCTCACGGCAGGGTATGCTGCACGAAATAGCGTCGTATTTTAAAATGCTGCTTTTCATAGCCATGACATTCGGATTCGCCGCCGGGGCATTGCTCCATGAATACTTCCTCCGGAATTCCCGCATACTGTACAGCAATTTCGGATTACGCCGCAGTATTCTGTATCTGTCCTCGTACGTCATTACGTTCGCATGTGTATTCCCGCTGTATGTCGTGGCGGCGCTTCTATGATGACGCAAAACGCCATGGGAACACTTGAAGTGAGCGATCTATCATATTCGTATATCGGCAGAAAACTGCTGAGCGGGATATATCTGAAATGCCGGATCGGCGACGTGATCGGCGTTCTCGGCAGGAATGGTGCCGGGAAAAGCACTTTGCTTAGGACCATCTACGGCATGCTGCCGGAAGCCTTCAAGCATGTATTGATCAATGGATCTTATTTTAATACCCCGTTCCTTTCGGGGAAGATCGCATATTGCCCGCAGGAGAATTTCATTCCGGAGCATATGCGCCTGTCTGAAGCGGCATCATTCCTTTCCCGCGAACTCGCTGCATCGCTCAAGGCCGATGCCAGGATATCCTCCCTGTGGCAACATCGCTTCGGAAGCCTCTCCGGGGGAGAGAAGAAGTATTTTGAAGTCCTGTTCCTCCTGCATTCACCGGCGGAGTTCATACTGCTTGACGAACCGTTCACCGGAATATCCCCGATCTATCAGCAGGACATCATACGGACATTGACGCAATGGCGAACGGAGAAAGGATTCATCATTACCGATCATGACTATCGCACACTCATGGAAGTGACGACCTCGCGAATGATCATCATCACCGGCAGCCTGCATGCTTTCAAAAGCGAGGCGGACCTCCGCCGGTACGGATATCTCCCCACGGGGAAGATACGCCGAGAACATCGGCATGCGAAATAGGGTTCGCTGCAGACTCTTCCTCCAACAATTGTTATATTAGAGTCGGAGTGATGGATATGACATACGACGAAGATTTCACGCCGGGCGAAGAGTTCGCCAATGCGGCTATACACGGTGGAGGTGCGCTCCTTGCTATCGCCGCGCTTATCGTCCTTATCATCCATTCCTCTGCGCACAGCACCCAATGGTATCCCGTAAGCTTCATTGTCTACGGTGTTACCCTCGTTTTTCTATTCACCATGTCCACGCTCTTTCACGGCATCAGAATGAAGCCGGCAAAGGATGTCTTTGAGGTGCTCGATCATTCCGGTGTCTATGTCCTCATAGCCGGGACCTATATGCCCTTCTGCTTTGTCGTCATCGGCGGAACGATGGGATGGGTCATATTCGGTATCATGTGGGGGATGACGGCGGTCGGCGCCGTGCTCAAGATATTCTTCGCAAAACGCTTCATTCTCCTCTCGACGACAGTATACATCATGATGGGGTGCACGATATTCCTCGCATTCGGGAAGGTCATCGCAACACTGCCGATCGCGGGTTTGATCTGGCTTTTGCTCGGCGGCGCGTTTTACACATCGGGAACAGTGTTCTATATCCGGCGAACGTTCCGCTATCATCATGCGGTGTGGCACAGCTTTGCCCTTGCCGGAAGCATTTGCCACTTCATCTGCATCTTCTTCTTCGTTCTCCCGCTTATGCCGTAGATGCGGCGAGAGGGCCTTAGCGCCGTGCTTTTGTATACTGACCGGCATGTCATGAATTTACAAAGATAATCCGTTATTTTCCATTGTCCGCTGGGGCCCCCGTAGCGAGTATATCCTCAAGCGATCAATGCGGAGGCAGTGTATGACACCACGCGAGAATATCATCAGGAACCTTGAACGGAAAGGCCCTGAACGCATAGGGATGAGCTTTGATAACGGCAGAATGAACGATTTCTGCGGAGCCGGCATCGGCGCATCGTCGTCATGGAAGCAGCATCGCTGGAACGAGAACGGTTTCGAGTATTACGACGACGAATGGGGCAATGTCTGGTTTCGCATCGAGAACATGAGCGCGGGCGGCGAGATCTTCAAGCCCGCCATTGAGGATTGGTCGCAGCTCGCGTCGTTCAAGCTCCCCGACTTCGCGAACCCGATGCGTTACGCAAAGGCGAAGGAGCTCTTCGCCAAGGAGACCGAGCGCTACCGCGTCATGTTCATCGGCGGCTTCATATTCGCGAGCGCACGGTATCTCCGGAAGATGGAGAATTATTTCCAGGACCTCGTCCTTGAGCGCGGATATATCGATGAACTCCACGGACGAATGGCCGAACTCATCGAAGGCATCATCATGCAAAGTGCACATGCCGGTGCTGACGGCATATTCTTCTGCGAGGACTGGGGCACACAGAAGGGCACGCTCATATCCCCCGACATGTGGCGCGACATCTATAAGCCGCTCTACAAGCGTCTCTTCGGCACAGCGCACCGGCATGGCCTCCATGTGCTCATGCACTCCTGCGGCTACAACTGGGGCATTCTCGATGATCTTGCCGAATGCGGTGTGAACGCGTTCCAATTCGACCAGCCGCATGCCTACGGCCTCGAGAAGCTCGCGGCGAAATTCCGCGAACTGAACGTATGCCTTTATTCGCCGGTGGATATTCAGGCGGTGATGCCGACGGGTGACCGAGCACGCATCGAAGATGAAGCGAAGAAGATGATAGAACTTTTCGACGGCGGGCTTATTGCCAAGAATTATCCCGATCTCAAAGGGATCGGTGTTGCGAAGGAATGGGATGAGTGGGCGTACGATGTGTTTGAACGCGCAACGCACGAAAGCAAAGTTCTTACGGCGTAAGGGACGTTCGTGAAGCGTCCCGGACAGAATGGAAATTGTCAGTACGAATCGGAACGCCGCTTTGTATAATCGTCGAACCGATTCGTGTATTTACAGAATGCCTCCCGGCGTATAGTATGATGGTATGGCTGAGAACAAGGAACGTACGTGCGAGCATGATTGCACATCCGGAGAGGACAAAATGGGAAAAACATCATCGATGCGGCTGACGGGCTTCGTTTTTATTATTGTATCTGCTCTTTTTACCGTACTGCCGGCAATAGCAGCAGAATCGGATGCGGCCCTATTTCCCTTCGTGCTGCCCTGGGATGACTCGTCGCCCGGCATCGCTAATATCTCCGGCTGGCTGCATAAGCCCGCGGGCAAATTCGGGACGCTCCGCGCAGGCGAGGACGGACATATCTATGCCGGGAAGGAACGAATTCGTCTTCGCGGCGTGGACATCACCCATGCGGCGAATTTCCCGACCAAGGAAGATGCAGAGAAGATCGCGGCGCGCATGGCGAAATTCGGTATCAATATCGTTCGCTTTCATCACATGGACCAATATCCGTTCCCCCGGGGGTTGTACCTTCGCGACTCGAAGCATACGCGGGTATTCGACCCCGAGGCGCTTGATCGCATGGATTACTATATCGCGCAGCTCAAAAAGAACGGCATTTACACATATCTCTGCCTGCTCAACTATCGCCCCATCAGCGCGGCCGACGGTCTGCCGAAAGAGATAGAACAGGCGAAAGGGAACAGCTTTCAGGGACGGCATGCAATAGGGTTTTTCGACAAGCAGATCATCGACCTGCAGAAGGAATTCGCGCACAATCTTCTCACGCATACCAATGCGTACACCGGCAAGCCCTACACCGAGGAGCCGGCGGTCGCATTCGTCGAGGTGAACAATGAGAATGGATTGTTCCATATACTCTACGGCGGCATAGGGAACAGCGGCGGCATCGTCGGGACCTTTCCTGAACTGTATCTGACGCAACTGCGCGGGCTGTGGAACGACTGGCTTATGCAGAAATACGGTTCCGACGATCGCCTGCGATCATCGTGGAATATGAACGACTCTGAGGCGATCGGTGATGAGATGATCCGGAATTTGAATTTCGCCGCCGGTATCGATCAGTGGCTGCTCGAGCAGAACGCGGGGGCGGGGGCGTCCGTTTCCCCCACCGATGATATGCCGCCCAATGTGAGCGGGAAAACCATGCTCATTGAAGTAACGAAGCCGGGAACACAGAGCTGGCATATACGGTTCGAACAGAGGGATATTGCCATTGCCGAGGGGCGTATGTACACGCTCGATTTCTGGGCGAAGGCGGACAGCGCATCCACGATGGATGTCTGCATTTCCATGAATCGTGTCCCCTGGAAAGTGCTCGGTATGATGAACACGATGAAATTGACACCGGTGTGGCAGCGTTTCCATTTCGTATCGCGCATGGGCCAGGCAGACGATACGGCGCGATTGGTCTTCGATCCTCAGATGAAAAAGGGATCGTTCTGGATAGCCGGGGTATCGCTTAAACCCGGCGGGGCGACGGTGAACACTACCGATGAACGGCTTGAGGGGAGGCGCATACCCCTGGTGAAAGGGCCGGGCGAACTTACCGCATCGGCGCAGCGCGACTGGCTTACCTTTCTCTGGGACACCGAGGATCGATACTGGAAGACGATGAAGGGCTATATCAAGAACGATCTCGGGACGAAAGCCATGGTCATCGGCACCATCGTCGGCTGCAGCACGCCCAATCTCATGGCACAATTCGATGCCATCGACTCACACGGCTATTGGCAGCATCCGGCCCCATGGAATTCCAATAACTTTACCGTAGGGTATGCATCGATGGTGAACGATCTCGGCGGTCTTATCCCGAACCTTGCACTTCGCAGCGTCGTCGGGAAACCGTTCTGCATCACCGAATACGCGCATTGCGCGCCCAATACGTTCGTGAGCGAGGGCGATCTTATCCGCGGGGCGTATGCGGGGCTGCAGGATTGGGATTATCTTTCCACATCGCGATTCGCGCATGAAGCGCGCTGGGATCTGGGAAGCATCTGTAATTTCATCGACATCGATCAGCATCCCACAAGGATGATAACGCTTATTCCCGCCGGGGCGATGTACCTTCGCGGCGATGTGCGCGCGGCGAAAGAAACGGTATGCACCAGTATCACCAAAGATCGCGAGATCGATATCCTTCGCACCATCGGCGGACGATGGGATGCCGTGCAGGGCGGACATGCCGGTATCCCCCATGCGACACCGCTCAAACATCGAACCCTCATCGCCGTTGAAGATCGATCACCCCCCGCAGGAACACTTCGCCCGGAGCAGGTCACGGTCGGCGACGATAGGATCATTTCAGATACCGGCGAACTCGATTGGGATCTCAGGAAAAAGCAACGGGGCGTCGTTACGGTGAACACCGCCGGAAGCAAAGCTGTTATCGGATACAGCGGCGGGAACCGCTACGAATTGGGCGATGTAACGATCGAACCGGGGCCGACGCGGCAGGACGGATGGAGCGCCATCACGGTAACGAGAATGGAGGGCGACTCTTCCAAAGGCTCGAGATGGCTCATCACCGCAACAGGATATGTGGAGAATTCGAAAAAGGGATGGACCGTTGTCGTAGACAGGATAGTCGGCAAGGAGAACAGCTGGGGCGAAGGACCGACCATGGTCGAAGGGATACCCGCCCGCGTCAGCATGCCGAGCGCGGCAAGCCGGACGGAAGCTTGGGCTCTCGATGAACGCGGACAAAGGAAAACCAAAGTTGATATCGCTGCGGATGCGAAGGGCAATGCAGTGATCAGCATCGGGCCGAAACACAGAACGTTGTGGTACGAGATCGGTACGCGCTGACCCCCGGCCGTGTTTCAGGGATTACGGGCCCTATCAGCATAATCGTACCGTACTGCCGGAACATGCCATTGAATTGCAGTTGAAAACATGATAGAGTGTATCCGCTATTCATTGAATCGATCGAGGAGTTCATCATGGGCAAAGGCGACCGCCGCACGCGACGCGGGAAGATATGGCGTAAAAGTTTCGGCAAATCACGCAAGCAGCGCAAAGGCAAAAAGACCGCGTAATATCGACGGCGAAATGTTTTTCGGCGCGGGGTCCTGCGCTTCTTGAAGAAAAAGCATGCGTACGGTATACTGCCGTGGTACGCGTGTACGCGCAGGCGTCCGCGTGAGTTCGGTTGAGAGGAGTTCGATATGTCCGCTGCCATGAAAGACCGTATGGAAAAGGCGCTCGGCAATTTCCACAACGAATTAAAGACCGTGCGTACCGGGCGCGCCACCGCGGCCATTCTCGACGGGGTGAAGGTCGACGCGTACGGCCAGCTTATGCCGCTCAATCAGGTGGCCACCGTCACCACGCCGGACGCGAAATCGATACTCGTGCAGCCGTGGGATAAAGGCCTCATGCAGGCCGTCGAAAAAGGCATCATCAAAGGCGACCTTGGGTTTTCACCCACATCCGACGGCAATGTCATCCGCATACAGGTGCCCTCGCTCACACAGGAGCGGCGCGAAGAGCTCAAGAAGACCGTCCGTACACGCGCTGAGGAATCGAAGGTCGCCGTACGTAATATACGTCGCGACGAGAACGAAGTGATAAAGAATAAGCTGAAGGCGAAGGATATCTCCGAGGACGAATCGAAAAAGCAGCTCGATGCGATACAGAAGACGACCGACGATTACATCAGAAAGATCGATGAGCTTTCGCTCGGCAAAGAGAAAGAACTTTCCGCGGTATAGCGCGGGCATTCGCATAACAGAACACATGATAATTGATGGGATAGAACTGGACGAGACCCGGATACCCAGGCATGTCGCCCTCATCATGGACGGCAACGGCCGTTGGGCGAAGCTTCACGGCAAACGGCATACCGAGGGTCATCGCGCCGGGAGCGAACGCGTTCTCGAGATAGTCGATGCGGCGGGGCATGCCGGCATCGGCACGATAACGCTCTACGCGTTCTCCACTGAGAATTGGAAGCGTCCGAAGCAGGAAGTCGAATTCCTCATGATGCTCCTCGATGAATTCTTCAGGACGAAGATACGCGAAGCGATCGATAAAGGCGTACGCATACGTCAGATCGGCGATATGAAGGGGCTCCCCGAACGAACGCAGAAGACCGTGCGTGACGCCGAGGAACGCTCGAAGGATAATACAAAACTCACCGTGAATGTGGCGCTCAATTACGGTTCGCGCGATGAGATCGTGCGTGCGGTCCGCTCCATCGCAGAGAAAGCAGCTGCCGGAACGCTTGCGCCGAACGCCATCACCGAGGAGACGATATCTCTGCATCTGGATACGCACCGTGACCCGGACCCTGATCTCCTCATCCGCACATCGGGCGAGTGGCGCTTGAGCAATTTCCTTCTGTATCAGATAGCGTATGCGGAACTGTGGGTAACCGAAACGCTCTGGCCCGACTTCACCGGCAGGGAATTCATTTCGGCTGTTGCCGATTATCAAAAACGCGAGCGGCGCTTCGGCGCACGCACCGAGTAAGGAGCATCGTATGGCAGAACTTCGTTACAATCCCCTCATCGGCGACTGGGTCATGATCGCGAGCCACCGGCAGAACCGCCCGCAGATGCCGAAGAACTGGTGCCCTTTCTGCCCGGGCGACGGGAAGAACGTGCCGATGTACGATGTGCTCGAATACGACAACGATTTTCCCGCGCTCATGCTCACGCCGCCGAAACCCGACGATGTCGCACGCGGTGAACTCTTGCGCACCGCGCCTGCCGCCGGCAAATGTGAAGTGATACTCTATTCACCGGAACACACCATCACGCTTCCGGAGCTTTCGGTATCGCATATCGAAAAACTCGTGGCGCTTTGGCAGGAGCGTTTCCTAGCGCTTTCCAAAGAGGATCAGATAAAGTATGTCTTCCTTTTCGAGAACCGCGGCGAGGTGGTCGGCGTGACCATGCCGCATCCGCACGGTCAGATATACGGCTATTCCTGGGTGCCGCTCCGCATACAGCGGAAACTCGACAATGCGAAGGCATATCACGATACGAGCAAGCGATGCATTTTCTGCGATCTTCTGAAAGAAGAGGTCGCCGACGGACGGCGCGTGATCTTCGCGAACGAGCACTTCGTCACCTATCTCCCGTTCTACACCGATTATCCCTACGGCATCGCGATACAGGCGAAACGGCACGTAGAGAACATCACCGACTTCACCGCGGAGGAAGCGACAGCGTTCGCCGAAACGCTCAGGAACGCATCGGGGACGCTCGACGCTCTTTTCGGGAAGCCCTTCCCCTACATGATGTGCCTTTATAATGCACCGGTGGACGGCGGCAATTATTCGGCCCATTGGCATTTTCACATCGAATTCTTCCCGCCGATGCGCTCGGATACAAAACAGAAATTCAACGCCTCGTCCGAAACAGGGGCATGGGCGGCGTGCAATCCCACGGCGCCTGAGGAAAAGGCCGAGGAACTCCGTGCCGCCTACCGGCGTTTTTCCGGAAGCTGACCCCCGGGAGGGGACCATGACCGACGACGAATTGAAACGTGAGCATACCCGCCTGACCGCCGCCGGTGAAATAGCAGCGATCATCTTCCATGATCTTCGCTCGCCGCTCTCCATCATCAAAGGGTATATCGATATGCTCGCCCTGAAAGAAGGTGATGTGTCGAAAGAAAAACTGAAAGAGATATCCCTCGTGCTCTCGCAGCAGATAGAGACGATCAATCAGATGGCGGCGGACAGCGCCTGTTTCCGGGAATCGTCACCGCTGGTCAAGCGGCCCATCAGCGTCCCGCACATCATCGATCTGGTCAAACACAGCGCCCCGGTGAACACGTCCATCGCGGACGTGCCGGCGGTCGATATCGATGTCGATGCATCGCTCATCGAACGTTCGCTTTCCGCCATCATCCGTGTCCTTGCAGGCGCGGGTGATGTGTCCGTGGAATGCCGCGCGACCGACGATGCCTTCTCGTTCGTCATCAGCGCCGCGGGCAATGCGACGGACGATAATCTGTCGAAGATGTTCACGCCGCTCTTCGTCTACGGCAAGCGCCGCGGCGCGGGACTCGCGCTCATGTGCGCGAAAAAAGCCGTGCTCGATCACGGCGGGCACGTTCTGGTGGAGCAGAAAGACGGAAGGATGATCGTTACCGTGATACTGCCGCTGCATTAGTGCCGAAGACGCGCGAGCAATCCATCCACATGATGCCGTATCATATATCTATGAATGAGCGTCCGATACCCGTTCTCACCGAGCGAGCGGGCATATGACGGGGAGGCGATGCGCTCCATTGCCCATGCTATCGACAATGGATTGTCGGGGTCGACGATGATCGCGTTCTCGCCGTGCGTGGCAATCTCCGCTGAACCGGCGTCCGCGGACAGGATAAGCGGCGTACGGCGCGCCCATGCCTCGAGCGTAAGGAGACCGAACGGCTCCGTGCGCGGCACGGACACGACGGCAAGCGATGTTGCGATGAGCGTATCGAGTTCGGCGTTGTTCACATAGCCTTTCACCTCTACACGGTCCGCGATGTTAAGCGAGCGAGCGAGCGAGCGGATATTCTCGCGCTCCGGTCCGTCGCCGACAAAGGCGAACGTTTCCTTCGACCGCGGGTTGCGCGCGATGAATTCGCGGAACGCGATGAGCGGCGTGAACACGTTCTTGAGCGCGAAGAGACGGCTTACGAAGATGAAACGGCGCTCTCGCTCCGCGTTCTTTCCTGCGAGCATGGAATCGGGAATGCCCGGATAGACCACACCGACATCGCGGCCATAGACGGCGGCGGCGTGTTGAGCCGATTTCCCGCTGTTCGCCACGATGGATGACACCTGTGCAACGCCTTTTTTATCGAGGCGCACCGTGTTCATCTCATCCAGACGCAGCGAGCGCTTTCGCTTTTCTTCGAGCACCTTGCAGTGCGCGGCATTATCGCCGTAATACGGGCGCTTGGGTTCATGGCAGTACCATATCGCTTTTGGGATCGGGCGTCCGTGCTTTCGGGCATTATCCGCGGCGAAGCCGTAATGCATGGCAGCGGGGAAATTATGGAGAATGACCGCATCGTGGACAGAAAGCGCATTGCCCAGCTGTGTCGCCGATGCCGGCCAGGAAAGGAGCTTCAATCCGATGGGCGCGTACACCGGTGTGAGCGACTTCGGGATATCGGCGGGGAACGATCTGCTGTATACGCTCACCGCGATGCCGCGGCGGTGAAGCTCGTCGCATTCCCAGAAAATGACGTTCTCCGCCCCGCCACGTGCGGCACAATCCGGATGCATGATGCCTATCGAACGGATGCGCTCTCCGCGGTTCATTTCAGGAAGAACAGTTTCACCGCAATGGCAAGGACGGCAAGCACGAGTATGACGACGAGGATGACGAGCGCGCGGACGACGGTGCGAAGCGCCCGGAGCTCTTCCGTGACGACGGCGCGTTCCTCGGCAAGCCGATGCGCTACTTTCTCATCGATGGCAGCGGCAAGGCGCTTGCGTTCTTCCTCGCTGAATTTCTGGCCGAACATGCCGGCAATGACATTGACGCCGGTGCGAATCGCCTCGGCCACCGGCAGGCCCTTGAGCAGTCCCATTAGAAAACTCATCATCCCATTGCCCCCTGTATCTTTTCGAACAACGCGACCGGTATGCGGGTTATCTTCTTCTCGCGGTTAAGGAACGGATGCACGGTGTAGCCGGTCGCAAGGAGCTTGCCGTCATCCTTCAGTCTGAGCTCATAGGATATCTTCATATGTGCACGCGTGAACTCGTCGATGGTGGAGCGCACGACGACGATGTCGTCATAATGCGCGGACGCCTTATAGTCGATGAACGCTTCCTTGACCGGGAGTATTATCCCCTCGACGGTCTCCAGATCGCGATAGGTAATGCCGATGTTGCGCAGATACTCGGTACGCCCGACCTCCATCCACACGAGATAGTTCGCGTAATAGGTCACGCCCATCTGATCGGTGTCGGCGTAGCGGACGCGTATCTCGGCACAGCGCGGGTCCATCAGTCTATCCTGTAATTCTCGATGACGTCGCACATGTCGTGTACCGCGCGTTCGATGCCGGTGAAGACCGCGCGCGATATTATCGCATGGCCGATGTTGTACTCGTTGATGCGCGGTACCGCGAGGAGCGGGATGATGTTCTTATAGTTGATGCCGTGTCCCATATTGACGATGATGCCGTTGGCATTGCCCCACGCGGCAGCATCGACGAGCTTCCTGAGCTCGGCACGGAACGCATCGCCCTTCGCGTTCGCATAGCTTCCCGTATGGAGTTCCACATAGGTGACCGCGAGTTTCTTTGCGAGCTTCATCATCTCCATGTCCGGATCGATGAAGAGCGATACCGGTATGCCGTTCTTCATGAGGAGTTCGGTCACGGTCTTCAGCACATCGAAATTCGCCGCGAGATCGAGCCCGCCCTCGGTGGTGACCTCCTCGCGTTTTTCGGGAACAAGCGTGGCCATATCGGGCTTTATCTTCACGGCCGCATCGACGACGACATCGGCGACGCTCATTTCAAGGTTGAGCTTCGTCTTCACCGTCTCGCGGAGGAGCTTCACATCGCGCGGCTGTATGTGCCGCTTGTCCTCGCGCAGGTGCACGGTTATCCCGTCCGCACCGCCGAGCTCCGAGAGCGCGGCAGCATGCACCGGATCGGGTTCGTTCGTCCTGCGTGCTTCGCGTATCGTCGCGACATGATCGATATTGACGCCAAGTGTCGGCACTGTGGGCTCCGTATCGGCACTATACACCGGCCATGCCAAAAAAGCAAAGCGCGAAAATTGACAGATGAAGAACACCGACGTATAATCCCCGCAATGAAAGGCGCGACACACTCCGTTCTTCGCCGCATCATTTCCCTCGCTGCACCACCGACATTTCCCGGCGATCATGAGCGCACCCGGCAGGCGGGTCTGCTCATGCCTCTCATCGCCATGTTCATCCCGGTCATAATCATTTCAGTATTCGCCCTTATTTTCGTGTTCCCCGCGAAAATACCGAGCGCGGTCGTCATCGGGGTGATCCTTGTCGTCGAGATAACGTCCTACTCGCTCATGAAACGAGGGCATGTCATGGCCGCATGCCTCGTATTCACCGCCGCGACCGGGATCTATATCACCGGCGTCGTCATCCTTTCCGGCGGCATGTCCGGGGCCAACATATCCCACTATGTCGCATTGGTGGTGTTCGTACGGCTGCTCTTCGGCACGCGCGCGAGCCTCATCGCATCGGGCGCCATCCTCATCGTGCTCAGCGTCATCATCGCGCTCGGGATGTACGGCATCGTCTTTCCCCGGATATTTCCCGTCCCGGCGATACCGTCGCTTTTCATGTTCCTTTTCTCGCTCATGATCGCGCTCACCACGGTCCATGTGGCGGTCAAGAGACTCGATGAAGCGGTAGCCCTCGGCCTTGACGAGATACGCAAACGTGAGCGGATGATGGATACGCTCGCGGAGCGCGAACGGAAGGAACGGGAACTCACCGCACGGCTCACCGCGCTCAATGCCCTCATCAATGAACTCGCACGCAAGCCCTCGTTCGATGATTTTATCCGGCATGTCATCGACGGCGGTAAGAACGTGCTCGGTTTCCCGCGCATCTCGGTGTGGCTGTTCACCGACGATACTACGGCGATGACCGGCACGTTCGGCATCGATGAGGCGGGTGCCGTGCGCGATGAACGCGACAAACGCGTCGCCATGCTGAGCGAGGATCTTCCCTCACGCATGCTCCGCGAAGGGAAGAGCGTGCACGCCGCGGACACCGCGCTCAGGGACGATACCGGGAGCGCCGTCGGCAAGGGTGAGAACGCCGTCGCACCGATCATCGACGGGGGGCGCATCATCGGCGCCATGTGCATCGATAATCTTCTCACCGGTACGCCGTTCAACGAGCACGACTTGAGCACGCTCACGCTCTACGCGGCGAACGTGGGGCATCTGTACGCGATAAAACGCGCCGAGGCGGCGCTGCACTCATACGCCGACGAGCTCGTGCACTCGAACCAGGAGCTTAAGGAATTCGTATCGATAGTCTCTCATGACCTGAAGGAGCCGCTGCGCACCGCATCGAGTTTCGCGCTCCTCTTCCAGAAACGCTTCGAGTCCCTCGTCGATGATAAAGCGCAGACGTACATACGCGCCATCGTCGAGGAAGCGGACCGCATGCAGAAACTCGTCGATGCCCTCGTCTCCTATGCGCGTACCGGCAACCGCGGGCAGGCGTTCACCGCGGTCGATCTGAACGACATCGTCGCATCGGTCATCACGGGCATGCGCCAGCGCATCGACGAGAGCAGCACGGGCATTTCGATCGATACGCTCCCCGTCATTCAGGGCGATGCGGTGCAGCTTTCGCAGCTCTTTCAGAACCTCATCGATAATGCCCTCAAATTCCGTTCCCGAGAACCGCTCGCCATCGCACTGTCGGCGGCACGCGAGGACGACGGCTGGCATGTCACCGTGCGCGATAACGGCATCGGCTTCGATCAATCGCAGGCGGATTCCATTTTCTCCGTTTTTCGGCGCCTCGTGTCCCGGGAGTATTCGGGTACAGGCATCGGTCTTGCCATCTGCAAGAAAGTGGCCGTGCGCCACGGCGGGCGTATCTGGGCGACATCGTCGAGTGAGGGATCGATCTTCCATATCCAGTTCCCGTTCGCGGAGAACCAGGTGCTGCACGCATCGCGCTGACCGCCGCCATTGCATTTTCATCATCATCACCGTACAATGCACGCATGAAACGCATACTGCCGGCGATAATACTTCTGCCGATATTTCTCGTCGCCATGTTCCACGATATGTTCCTTCCGCTCCTCCATATCGGGACGATCGGTATTTCGATGATCGGCATCTACGAACTTTTCGTCATGGCAGATCTCGTCAAGCGCGAACCGGTAACGCTCATCATCACGGAGCTCTATCTCGTCGCTGCGTATATCGTCGTGCGCTCCGGCTGGGTCATGCTCGATACGGGCATGCATCTCTCGCTCGGGAACATGTCGCTTGACATCATAAAGAGCGGGACGTTCAGCGAAGCGATACGAAAACCGGAAATGGCCGTCATCGGCGGGCTTGTGGCGATACTTTTCCTCGTGAACATCTTCCGCTCGAAATACGACCGCGCCACGGGGCTCGCCATTGTCATGGCGGTGTTCGCATCCATCTACGCGGGTTTCTTCGTCTGGCAGATGACGGCGCTGCGCATGCTCGAACACGGAAAATATTATCTCGTCCTCCCCATCGCCATCGTGTGGATAGCGGATGCGGTCGCCTACTATTTCGGCTCGCGCTTCGGTAAGCACAAGCTCAAGGACAGCGTATCGCCCAACAAATCGATCGAGGGGCTCATTGCCGCGTTCGTCATCACCACGGCCATCATCTTCGGGCTCAATAAGCTCGTGCAGCTCGGTGCGCTCACCTTCGCGTTCGGCGAACGATACGCGTTCTCCGATGTGAAGATAATACTCGTATCGCTCCTGTTCGTGTTCGTCGGCTTCATCGGCGATATGGGCGAGAGCCTCATCAAACGCGCGTTCGCGGCGAAGGATTCGGGGAACATCATCCCGGGCCACGGCGGCGTGCTCGATCGTTTTGACAGTGTTATCTTCTCGCTGCCGGTGATGTACTACCTCATCGTATGGCGGATACTGTAAGCCCGATGGACGCACGATAACGGTATGGGAACGATACGCACGATAATGGTGGGATTCCCTCCCATCGAAAGCAACAAGGGCATACCCCTCGTCTCGCAGAACCGGCAGTTCCAGTGGTTCAATTCGCCGACGTACATCTATCCCGTCATACCCGCGACGGCCGCCACCATGCTCAAGGAAAAGGGATACGATGTCATTTTCAAGGATGCGGTGGCCGAGCGATTGACCGTCATGCAATGGCTCGATTTCATCGACGCGAAAAAGCCCGACCTCGTTCTCTTCGAGGCGAAGACACCGGTGATACGCTACTACTGGGACGTCATCGATTCGCTCAAGAACCGGCATAAGAGCATCATCACCGTGCTCGCCGGTGACCATGTAACCGCGCTCCCGATGGAATCCATGGAACGTTCGTCGGTGGACTATGTCCTCACCGGCGGCGATTTCGATTTCCTCCTCGCCAACCTCGTCGATCATATCGCTGACGGCACCGCGCTTGAGCCGGGCATCTATTACCGTGACAAAGGCGCCGTCGTATCGAGCGGCCATTTCACGCTTTCGCATGATCTCAATGCCGCGCCGGTCATCGATCGTGAACTTACGAACTGGAAGCAATACGCATACGCCAACGGCAATTATAAGCGCCTGCCGGGCACCTATATCATGTCCGGGCGCGACTGCTGGCACCATGCCTGCACGTTCTGCTCCTGGACGACGCTCTTCCCCAATTTCCGCGTACGCGCCGTTGACCATGTCGTCGATGAGATAGAATCCCTCGTCACACGCTTCCATATCCGCGAGGTGATGGACGATACGGGTTGTTTCCCCATCGGGAGCTGGCTCCACAATTTCTGCGATGAACTGATACGGAGGAAGCTCAACCGCCGCGTCACCATCGACTGCAATATGCGATTCGGGGCGCTTACCTATGACGAATACCGCCACATGCGCAAGGCAGGCTTCCGCTTCATACTGTTCGGGCTTGAGTCGGCCAATCAGGCGACGCTCGACCGCGTGGTAAAACGCCTCTCGGTCAGTGATATCCTCGCCTCCTGCCGCGATGCGAAACGCGCGGGGCTTTCGCCGCATATCACCGTCATGTTCGGCTATCCGTGGGAGAACGAGGACGACGTGGCACGCACGATAGCGCTTTCCCGCGAGCTCATGATAAAAGGCTATGCGCATACCATGCAGGCGACCATCGTCATCCCGTACCCGGGCACGCCCCTCTTCGACGAATGCGACCGCGCCGATATCCTTGTCACGCGGGACTGGGAACGGTATGACATGCGCGAACCGATCATGACCGGCAAGATGGATGCGGCTGCGATAAAGCGTGCCGTGCAGGAGCTCTACTCGCTGAGCTTTCATCCGCGATTCCTTCTTCATAAATTATTGTCGTTGCGCGACGCCGACGACATCGCATATTACTACCGGGCGTTCCGGAAGGTGTTCTTCGGGCACCTCAAAGACTTCTCATAACAGGATAGAGCGATGGCTATTGCTGCACGTGTTCGAACATACTGCCTTGAGGCGCAGGAACGACTGCTGTTCCAGTTCGGCTTCATCGTGCTTTGCGCGGGGCTTCCCATCTCCACCTCGGTCATCGAGATCGGCAAAGGCATCATCATCGTGTCGTTCCTCATCGCGCTCATACGCCGTCGCGCGTCGGTGCCGCTGCGGGATATCCGCATCATCACCGCCTCGCTCTTCTTCCTCTTCATCATCATATCGTCCGTCATCGCCTCGTTCGGGCCGCATGCGGCGCACAGCTGGGGGCGTTTCCCGGGCATGCTGGCGTTCTTCCTCCTGTTCATATCCTTCGCCGCCATGTTCGACATCCGAAGGGATGCCCCGCTCATCCTGGTGCTGTTCGCCGCCATGGCGGTGAACGGGGGCGTGATAATACGCGATTTCATCATCACCCATGAGCGCTCCGGGGGGCTTTTCCATCCGGTCATGTCCAATGTCCATTTCTGGCCCGCCGTTACGCTCATCAATCTCGGCATTGCCGCCTTCGTCCGCCGTACCGGGGCGCGTATCTTCTGGTCGGCACTCCTCGCGATGAACATCGTCGTCATCGGCTGCCTCTTCTCCACAACATCGTTCATCGTATTTCCCATACTGTTCGTGGCGCTTGTCATCGCCATCGCACCGCGCCGCATCGCGCTTTTCACCGTGTTCGCTGTTCTCCTCGCGGCGATAGTGCTCATGTTCATGTTCCAGAACCGGCTTCTCGACACACCGCTGCAGCAGAAGATCGAGCAGGTGATGTCCAACCGCCATATCGGTGTTTCACAGCGCGCGCATTTCTGGCGCGGCGCGGGCGAGCTCATCTCCGAGCGCCCGTTCTTCGGCATCGGCAACGGCCTCTGGAAGTATTATTTCTATGAAGGGACGGCAGCCGGCCGGGACTATGTCGCGAAAGGCATGGACGGCTACTATTTTCACGCGCACAATAATGCGATAGAGATAGCCGTCGCCTACGGTATGCCGGCGCTCCTCGCCGTCATCGCGTTCTTTGCGGCAGTGTTCATCAAGGGATCCTCGTTCCTGAGGACGCTCTTCTCCCGCGGGCGAAGGGAATTCGCCGTATGCGCGGCGATCTATGCCGGCATCATCGCCGTTCTCCTTCAGGGCATGAGCGATTACACGCTCTTTGCCGTCACCGGCGGGAGCTTCGTATGGGCGCTCCTCGGGGCGTTCATCGCCATGGAGCAGAGGCGTTGAAGTCGCTCACGATCGCGGAACTTTCCTCGGGCGGGCTTATCACCAACTATCAGTGCTCGTCCGCATGCCGTCATTGTCTCTACGGATCGTCACCGCGATGGGAAAAAGAATATATCACCAGAGAGACGGCGGAAGCGTTGTTCCGAACGATGCGCTCGCTCCATATAGCATCGATACATATCGGCGGCGGCGAACCGTTCCTCAATATCTCCGCGCTCGAAGAAGTGCTCAAGACCGCTCATGAACGCGGCATAACCGTGGAATACGTCGAGACGAATTCATCGTGGTTCCACGACGAGGAAAGCGCGGCGCGTACGCTCTCGGCGTTGAAGAAGCACGGGCTTACGACGCTCCTCATATCGATAAGCCCGTTCCATAATGAATTCATCCCGTTCCGCAAGGTGAAGGGCGTCATCGGCGCCTGCGAACGTGCCGACGTCGCCGTGTTCCCGTGGATGCGCGAATTCTACCCGAACGTGAGCGCGCTCGACGAAAGCAAGCCGCATCGCATAGAGGAGTACGCGGCAAAATTCGGCAGGAACTATCTCAGGGATATACCCTCGCGCTACCGCATCACCATGCGCGGGCGCGCAGTGGACACGTATAAGGACGTGTTCGCACAGCACGGTCTCGATGAGATACTCGAGAGCAAGCCGTGCAGCGAGCTCGCATCGACGGGGCATTTTCACTTCGACCTTTTCGGCAACTATATCCCCGGATTATGCAGCGGGCTCGCGATACATCATGACGATCTCGGGGAAACGCTCGATTTCCGGGAATACCCGTTCATCACCATGCTCTACAGCGAGGGCATCGCGGCGTTCCTTGCCTACGCGAAGGGGGAGGGTTTTCAGCCGGCGGATTCATACCTTTCGA
>JBBTBY010000042.1 GCA_038043445.1 Spirochaetota bacterium | reverse complement strand
GGCAACCATATCAATGCGATACCGGTGTATGCCTATCTCGGTGACGTAGGCTAATCGCCGACGGGCGATAAGAAGGCCGAGCATTTTGAGGATTCGTTCCTTGACGAACTGATGCCGGAACTCAAACGGCTCGGTTTTAAGGGTATCACCTACATGCCGCCGAGGAACACGCGCGAGCAGCTCAAGCGCATACAGGCGCTCTGCACGCAGTACGGTTTCATGGAGATAAGCGGTGTCGACATCAACAGTTCCCGGCAAAGCTTCAACTGTCCGATAATACTCGATCCGGAATTCAAACATCTTATCGAAGCGACATGGGCGCTCATCGCGCATGAGAAGCTTGCGAGTGTTGATGAACGGTACGCCATCTTTAACCCGAAGAATCCGGTCGCGGAGAAGCCGCTTGCAGAGCGGATAGCGCTCTACGCCAAGGTCGGACGCACGATGGACCATCGGGAACCGGAAGCGGCGATGAAGGTATTAAAAGGAATACATTAATCTTACGCGGAGGCGGGGGCGCGCGACCCCGCCTCCGCTTAACAAAGGAAACACCATGGCACTCAAGGATCTCATCGAAATCTCTCGGCTCTACGGCTCGGACCCTGATTACGTGCTTGCCGGCGGCGGGAACACGTCGTTCAAGGACAGAAAGACTCTCTTTGTGAAATCAAGCGGTATTCCGCTCGCAACGATCGATGAATCGGGATTCGTCGCCCTTACACGGGAAAAGCTTTCGGTCATGTCGATACGCAAGTACAGTGCGAACGCAGCGTTACGGGAGGATGAGATAAAACGCGATCTCTTGGCCGCGCGTGTCGACCCCACATCGAATCTCCGTCCGTCGGTGGAAGCATCGCTGCACGATCTTATCGAACACCCCTACATCGTGCACACGCACCCGCATCTGGTGAATGCGCTCATGTGCGGGAAGACCGGCGCTGCCGCGGTGAAAAAGCTTTTCGGCGATGACGCCATCTATGTTCCCTATACCGATCCGGGGTATACGCTCTATATGCGTGTAGCGACCGAGATAAAGCGGCGAAAGTCGAAAACCGTCCCTCCCATGATATTCCTTGAGAATCACGGCGTTTTCGTCGGCGGAGAATCGCCCGCCGCGGTCAAGCGCGTCTATGATGCAATGATCAAAAAGATACGTGCGCTCACGAAAAAGATACCGGATACATCGCGAATCACGCCCGATCCGAAAGTCGCCGATATGCTCCCGGCGGTACGCATGCTCCTTTCTGAGAACACGGTCAAGGTCGGTGCGTTCCTTGCAAGTGGCCTTGCCTCGCATTTCACGAAAAGCGCCGAAACGTTCGCGAAAGTATCGTCAGCGTTCACTCCCGATCAGATAGTCTACTGCAAAGCGTATGCGCTCTATATCGACGAGGACGGTACGCCGGAGGAGATCATTACGGCGTGCAAAGCGGCATGTGCGTCGTTCAAAAAGAAGAACGGTTATGCGCCGAAGATCGTCGCGCTAAAGGGCATCGGCATCGCCGCGTTCGAGGATAATGCCGCGTCGGCTGAGATAGCGCTCGCCGTATTCGAGGATGCGATGAAGATAAGCGCATACGCCGCGTCGTTCGGCGGACCTCGCTTCATGAGCCAGAAGGCGATATCGTTCATCGATTCATGGGAAGTGGAGAACTACCGGCGGAGCATATCGAAAGGCGCGCACGGCGCATCGCATCTTGCGCAGAAGATCGCCGTCGTCACCGGCGGGGCGCAGGGCTTCGGCGGGGGCATTGTCGAACATCTCCATGCCGACGGCGTGAACGTCATCATCGCCGACCTGAACGAAGAGAAAGGACGCGCGTACGCTGACGTACTCAATGCCGCGGGCGGGAAGAACCGTGTGCGCTTTGTGAAGGCCGACGTGTCGGACCCGGCATCGGTGGAGGCGCTCGTGCGCGATACGGTCATTGCGTTCGGCGGGCTTGATGTTTTCATCAGCAATGCCGGCATACTCCGCGCCGGCTCGCTCGACGAAATGGATGCGCGGACATTCGACATCATGACGAAGGTGAATTACACCGGCTATTTCTACAGCGCGAAGTACGCATCGAAAGTGATGAAGCTCCAGCATGCGCATAAGCCGGGCTATTTCACCGACATCATACAGATCAATTCGAAATCAGGGCTTGCCGGGTCGAACAAGAACTTCGCCTATGCCGGCGGGAAATTCGGCGGTATCGGTCTTACGCAGTCATTTGCACTTGAGCTAATCGGCCACGGCATAAAGGTGAACTCGATATGCCCGGGGAATTTCTTCGACGGACCGCTCTGGAGCGACCCGAAGAACGGCCTCTTCGTGCAGTATCTCAAAGCGAAGAAGGTGCCGGGCGCAAAGACCATCGCCGATGTAAAGAAATTCTACGAGGACAAAGTGCCTGCGCGTCGCGGCTGCACCGTCATCGATGTGATGCGCGCGATACGCTATGTCGTCGAGCAGGAGTATGAAACAGGGCAGGCCGTGCCGGTCACCGGCGGACAGGAAATGCTGAAGTAGGGTCCCAGAGCACAGCGGGTTGCAACCCGCTGTGCAAAAACAAAAAAGGAGAAACATTCATGAAAACGAAAGCAGTTCGGCTCTACGGAAAGAAAGACCTTCGCCTCGAGGAATTCGAGCTCCCCGCGATAAAGGACGGCGAGATACTCGCGCATATCATTTCCGACAGTATCTGCATGTCATCGTACAAGGCATCGGCTCAGGGCTCCGATCACAAGCGCGTGCCGAAGGATATCGATAAGAACCCCGTTATCATCGGGCATGAATTCTGCGGTGAGATCGTGGAAGTGGGCGCCAGGTGGAAACATCAATTCAAGCACGGTCAGAAATTCTCCATTCAGCCTGCCATCACCTACGATAAAGCGCCCGTCGGCGTGCTCTCTGCGCCGGGATATTCGTACCGCTACATCGGCGGGGATGCAACGTACATCATCATTCCCGAAGAAGTCATGTCGCAGGGATGTCTTCTTGGATACGACGGGGATGCGTACTTCAAGGGCTCGCTTGCTGAACCGATGTCGTGCATCGTCGGCGCTTTCCACGCGAACTATCACACCACGCCCGGGAGTTATGAGCACAGCATGGGCATCGTGAAAGGAGGCTCGATGGCGCTTCTTGCCGGTGTCGGCCCCATGGGCCTCGGAGCTATCGACTACGCGCTTCACTGTGACCGCCGTCCGTCGCTCCTTGTCGTCACCGACATTGATGACGCACGGCTTCAACGCGCCGCGTCGATATTCAGCGTCGAGCATGCGAAGAAGCAGGGTGTTACGCTCAAGTACGTGAACACGAAGACGATGGAAAAGCCCGGTGTCGAGCTTATGGCCATGAATGGCGGCAGGGGATATGACGACGTCTATGTTTTTGCGCCGGTCGCTCCCGTCGTGGAACAGGGCGATACGATACTCGGCATGGACGGATGCCTTAACTTCTTCGCCGGCCCTACCGATCCGAATTTTTCCGCGAAGTTCAATTTCTATAACGTGCATTATGCAGCGAGCCATGTCGTCGGCACGAGCGGCGGCAACACGGCCGATATGATCGAATCGCTCGCGATGATGGGAAAGTCGCTCATCGATCCGGCGACCATGGTCACGCATGTGGGCGGGCTCGATGCCGTCGTTGAAACGACGCTCCATCTCCCGGACATACCGGGCGGGAAAAAGCTCATCTATACGAACGTATCGATGCCGCTCACGGCGATCAATGACTTCGAGACGAAGGGGAAAAGCGATCCGTTCTTTGCCGAACTCGCGAAACTCACGGCGAAGAATAACGGCCTCTGGTCGACGGATGCGGAGAAATACCTCATCGCGAACGCAAAGAAGCTCTGACCGCTGTATCGTTTCGGCGGGCGTCAATTGACATCCTCCGGGTACTGCCCTATACTGTGGGGAAAATCGGAGGGACCGTATGAAAACGCTTACACACGCCGTGCTGTGCATCACGGCATTCACAATGCTCGCCGCCGGCCTTCATGCTGCAAAGTCGGGCAGCGGCAAGTCAGGTAAAAAAAGCGAGGCCGAAGGCATAACGGCTGCCGTGGGCACGATATCGGTGATCGATGCAGAAGCACGCACACTGAGCGTCGGCGGAAAGGATTTCGTCATCGCTGAAAAATGCACGTTCATCGGATCGGATAATAAGAACGATCTTACCATTAAGAAATTCAAGGCCGGCGATGCGGTCACCGTGACCTACGATACCGTCAAGGGCGTTCATACCGCGACGATCATAGCACTTGCAAGCGTCAGCAAGAGCAAGGCGGAAAAGGTGTCAGCGACCGACACGGAGACCGGGAAAAAGAAAGAGAAGAGCAAGAAAGCTTCCACGAACTGACGAACGGAGGCTGCCAATGCTGAACACACCCGACGTGCGCAATGAGACGATACGCACGATCTATGGCCGCCGGAGCATACGTTCGTTTTCCGACCGCGATGTGAGCGACGAGGATATCGCGGTGATACTGAAGGCGGCGAACAAAGCGCCCTCGGCGCATAATCAGCAGTCCTGGCGCTTCATCGTCGTCCGCGGGCAGAAGAAAAAGGAATTATCGGAGCTTATCGTCACCAAGGCCGCGGATTATCCCAAGGCGTCCGCAGCGCTCCTGCGCATGGCGGCGCGTTCCATTACGGGGGCACCGGTGGTCATAGCGGTGGCGAATACCGGCGAGCTCATCGAACACGGTACGCGGCTCTTTGCGATCGATGAGAACAAAGCGGTCGATTTTTTCCGCACCATGGAGATACAAAGCTCATCCGCGGCAGTGGAGAATCTCCTGCTTGCGGCGGCATCGCTCGGGCTTGCGACCGTGTGGCTCGGGATAATGTACCTTATCAAGGATGAGGTGCTTGATCTCCTTGGCGAACCGAAAGGCGAATTCATGGCGATCGTCCCTGTCGGCTATGCGACACGGGATGCCTCGAGCCCGAAGAAAAAGGACCTCGATGTCATCGTCAAACGCTTCGATTGACGGCCGGAACATGAAAAGTTCCGATGTGAACGAGATACAGCTTCGGCTGCTCGTCGAGAACACTCTCGACATCATCTATTCATACGATATCCGCGGGATATTCACCTATGTAAGCCCGAGCGTCCGCATCACCGGGTACGATCAACGCGAGGTCATCGGACGGCCGATGATCGAATTCATACACCCCGACGATCGGCAGGCGGTCGCCGAAGCATACCGGCGCGCGGTCATCGAGGGGTATGTCCGGAGCGCCGACGAAGCGCAGCCCCCGCCGTTGTTCTTCCGTATCATGAAAAAAGACGGCGGCACGGTGACCGTCGAGGTCATAAGCAACGTCGTCCGTGACGCTGTGGGCTCGGTGACCATGGTGACCGGCATACTCAGGGATATAACCGAACGTGTCCGCATCGAGGAGAAGCTTCGGGAGAACGAGACACGCTACCGGATGCTTGTCGAGAATACGAGCGACATCATCTTCTCCTACGACACGGAAAAACGCATAACCTACGTAAGCCCCAGCGTGAAGAATTTCGGTTTCTCCGCGGATGAGGTCGTCGGCAGCTCAGCGCTTTCGTTCGTTCACCCCGAGGACCATGCCTACGTCGCACGCATGATGGACGATGTCATCGTGAACGGCATCGACCGCACGGTGACGTTCCGCGTCGTTCTCAAGGACGGAAGCGTACGGGTAATGGAGGAAACGAGCAAAGCGGTACACGACAATGACGGCATCATAACGAATGTCACCGGCATCATGCGCGATGTGACCGACCGGGTGGCCATGGAGCGCGCACTGAAGGAGCGTACTGAAGAACTGGAAGTGCTCAATCGCGTCATTATCGCCGGTAGTCAGTCATCCGTGCACGATCTGTTGCCGCGCATACTCGACATCATGCTCTCCTACATCCAATTCCCCATCGGCGCGTGCTACCGCATCGAGGGGAATGCCGTGAACCTCATATGCCAGCGCGGCATCTCCGCGGACAAGACCGGGCAGGTGAAAATGCTCCCGCTCTCCGACCCTGAAGTGCATCCGCTGTTCACGGAAAAGGCCATTTTTGAGGATATGATAGATACGAAGAGCGTCGTGCTTGCGCGGTTGTTCTCCATCGCTTCGGCAGCCATAGTGCCTATCGTCTCTGCCGACCGCGTGATAGGCGCTTTTATCTGCGCTCACCGGGAACCGCATCACTTCACTGAAAGCGAAAAACGCATCCTTTTCGCCGTGGGGAAGGAGGCGGGCGCGAACGTCGCGAAGATAATGGCCGATGAGCATTCGCGGAACATCGAGGCGAGCCTGTCGCAGAAAACGCGCGGCATAGCGAACGCCCAGGTGCTGCAGCGCAATCTTAACACGAAGCTCTTGCCGCCCATACCCGACATCGATATCGCCGCATGCTATATGCCGAGCGAGGAATTGGGGGGGGATTTCTTCGATATACGGAAGACCGGCGCACGCCTTACTGTCATCATCGCCGATTGTTCCGGTCACGGCATCGAAGCGTCGATGGCGGCGACACTGCTCAAAGCCATTGCCGACCGGCACATCGCCTACCTTGCGCAGGGGGAGCCTGAGGCTTTCCTCACCCGTGTCAATCGCGACACCGCATCGTATTTTTCCGAGCAGCACTTCCCCTCGATGTTCGCCGCCACGATCAATATCGGAACGAAGGAGATCGTGTACGCGAACGCCGGCACACCGCCGCCGTTCATCGTCGGGGGAGGCGCGGTGGAACGGCTTGCGCAGGGAAAGGGATTCCTTCTCGGATATGATGCGCATACCGTCTATGAACGCCGGTCGCGAACGCTTCACCCGGGAGAGATCATCGCGATCACCTCGGATGCGTTCCTCGGCATCGTACGCAACGGGAAGATCGTGCTCGATACCGACGGCCTTATCCCCCTCTTTGCGCGGTTCGGCCGCGGCGTGAAAGGGGATATCAATGGCTTCCTGTCAGAGATAAGCGGCATCTCTCCGCTGCCGCTCTCCGATGATGCCACGGTCATACTCATCGAACACATTCCGCCGGAAGAACGGCATATCGAGCTCAGGCGTATCAGCGAGATCACCGCGGCTTCCGAATCGATAGGCGAATGCCTCGTGCGCCGCGGGTATACACTGGAGGATGTCAATTCGGTGCGCATTGCGTTCGATGAACTGTGCGTGAACGCTATCGAGCACGGCAATCATGGCAATGCGAAAAAATCCGTGGTCGTCGACGCGGTCATCACCTGTGAAAAGACCGCGATAACCGTGACCGACGAGGGCAAAGGCTTCGACCCGTCATCGGTGCCGGACCCCACGTCCCCGGCGGTCTTACGCACGTACCTTGAAACGAGGGGCGATGCCGTTTCACGCGGCCGCGGGATATGGATAACGCGCCGCATCACCGACTCGCTCGTATTCACGGAGAACGGGAGCCGTGCGGCGTTCACGAAAAAACGCCGGCCGGCGCATACGGATTTTCACTATGCAACACCGGCCCGGCGGAACGTCAGACGAACTCCCGAGCGGACGCTCGAGGACGGCATGCTGGTGTGGCACAGCGATATGACGGTGAACGATATCAAAGGCCTTCGGTCAAAAAACCTTACCATCGACCTCGGGGATATTCCCATGCTCCCCTCAATGGAGATCGGCGCGCTCATCATCATCCATCGTCACTGTACGCGCAAAGGGATAGCCCTCTCGCTCATCTCATCGAGCGATCATCTCAAGCGCACCCTGAGCGACCTCGGCCTTGCCCCCGGCTCGTGACCGCGCGGCACGTTCAGAACCGTACTGTTATGCTTTTGGAACGCCCGTCATAGGTGAAAACGCCGTGTCTCAGTATATCTCGCCCGATGAGGCACTGTACATCGTGCTTCAGATGCGGCACGGCGATGAGCCGCGATTCTATCTGCACGTTCGCCGGGAAGGTGATGAGGACGGCGTATTCGAAACAGTCCACGGCGGGTGCGGCCGGTGTGGCGATGAGCACATTGCCGGCAGGGGCGAGCTGATGGATGAATTCCAGATCTGCGGACATGACGCTCTGCGATGCGCCGGTATCGATGAGCGCCGTCACATGTTCGCTGTACACGTCGAGGCCGCTCGCGCGGCGTTTTTCCGTGAGGAAAACAGTAGGGGAAAGCACTACATCAAAGACGGGACCGGCCTCGGTAAGGGGAACGGTGAACGACGGCACGCTACTGGAAGCGGCGGTAGCGCTCGAGGGTGATGACGTAGTTCCAGAGGAAATAGAACGATACTTCCTCCACGGTGAAATGGTGTATCGCTTCGTCGGCCTTCACGCGCATGAGGTCAGCGGCGAGCTTCGGGTTCCTGGCGAGTGCGGCGTTCATGCGCTGTGCGATCGTATCGCTCGATACCCGGACCCGACGCATGAGCTCGGTGGGGATCTCGCGTTCATAGAAACGGTTGGTCAGCATCGACAGCGTATAGAGTTCCTGATTGACCGCATAGTAAGTGCGCTCGACGTTCGACTGATTGCGTCGTTCGCGGTCGAGGATATCCTTCTGCCACGCATAATACTCTTTCTGCCATGCGGCATACTGCGCCCCGTACTGCTTCGAATTGATGTTGAACGAATCGGATATATCCGCGGGGAGTATGCGCCGGAAATGCGACAGGCGGTCGCGCATCGCATCGATGGATGCGGAGCGGCTGCACGCGTTGAATGAAACGAGGGCGATGATGATGAACGGGATGAGGCGTTTGTACATGGTCACTCCAATGATGGGTATGATCAGCGGTGCGGAACGAGGGTACGGTTGAAATTATACCAGTCGTAGTAGGCATCGGTACCGGCAAGGGTGATCCAGATGCCGGCGAAAAGCGTGACAAGAGCAAGAAGGATGAGGAGCGCGAAAAGAATGCCTGCGAAGACCTTTATCGCATCGAACTGGGAACGGGTGGCGTTCTCGAGCACAAAATATCCGGTGACAAGAAAGAGCACGAATATCACGGCGCTTACGAAAAGTATCATGGATATGCTCCCAACGGATGATGCACGGATGATACCACAGGCGGGGAAAAATTCAAGCGGTGCGGAGGGCCGGTGTGTGACTTTCTATTGTGGTAACGCAGCGAAATAATTGCAAATGGCTATGGTT
>JBBTBY010000041.1:21023-40140 GCA_038043445.1 Spirochaetota bacterium | reverse complement strand
CGCTTGCGCATACGAAGCTTAAGCCGCGGCTTGAAAGCTATACGTTCTCGGCATGGGCGAAGCCAAGCGGCCAGAAATCGATGGGGGCCATCTGCGGGAGGACCGGGTTCCATAATGATATCGGGTACTCCCCGGCGAAGCGATTCTATTTTGAGACGTTCAATACGGACAGAAAAGCGTTCTCCGTTACATCGACAAAGGAATATGAGCCCGGGACATGGCATCATATCGCCGGCGTGTTCGATAAAGCATCAGGGAAGATAATGCTCTATGTCGACGGCGAGGCAATGGGTGAGAAAATCCTGGACGGTGAACATTTCCGCTACGGCGAGGATCTTTTCATCGGCTGCGCGAATCCGGCAAGTCCGTCCTTCGGCTACTGGTTCAGCGGTGCCGTTGATGAAGTGCGCATCTATAAACGCGCATTGTCGTCCGCTGATGTGCGTGCCGTCTACGATGCGCTTTCTGCGTCGATGGGACCTGTTGCAGACCCGCGGTATGGCGCGGTCGGCAGATCGGACCAGCCGGCATGGTTCGAGCCTATGATAGAGATAGTCCCGCCGGTAAGCGACGCTTTGCGTGCGCGTGCCGCATCGATGACACCGATATCGGCCGCTCTCGGGAAGTCGCCCGAAGGGCTCCCCGCGCTCCTCTTCAACAATACGCCGGTGCCGTTCGTCGGCGGCGATGTGTGGTGGGGACACGGCATGTCGAAAGTATTCCTCGCGCCATATTTCGATGCGGGCATGGAAATAATTAATCTGCAGGTGAATATCGCTCTTGGCTCCCTCAAAATATCACCATCGGCCACCAATTATAATGCACCGTATTGGACAGGCAAAGGGCAGTACGATCCCTCGGGGCTTGAACAGCTCCTCTACCGCCCGCTTCGGTCGAACCCCAACGCGAAGATAATGTTCTGGCTTATCATCGACGTCTATCCGGAATGGCCGACCGAGTATCCCGATGAGCTGGTGCAGAACGAGAACGGCGAATACGGGTATGGAAGCTCACACTTCAATGGATACAGTAAAGACATAAAAGTTTCGGGGAAGGGAAGCGCCGAGCGGTCGGTATGGTCGTTCTTCTCCGGATCGTTCCGGGACGGGACTTCCGACATGCTTTCGAATTTTGTCCGCGATGTCGAGAAGATCGCGCCTGGACGAGCTGTCGCGGGGTATATCATCGGCGGCGGTGTCGACTATCAGATGTATCACTGGAATGCGCCGAACAGCTTCCTTCTGAAACCCGGCATGTGGTCGGATTATTCCCCCGCGGCGAAGAAGGCGTGGAAAGCATGGCTTAAGAAGAAATACGGTTCGAAGGAGGCGCTTGCGTCCGCGTGGAACGTGAATGCCGATGCGGTCACCTTCGATCCGCCGAAGTTCAATGAACTGCAAGGGACTGAATTCTTCCATGATCCCACGAAGGAACGCCGTGCCATGGATTGGAAACGTTTCATCACGAGCGGAAGGCAGGAGCTCATCAGCCACTTTGCCAAAGTGCTTAAGAGCGCCTCTCCGCGGCCCGCCGTCGTGGGTATCTGCTCGGGCATGAGCGGCGGCAGACGCGATACGACGACGACGGAGGAGTTCCTCCGCGATCCGAACATCGATTTCCTGTTCCATCAGCCGACCTACAGCCAGCGTACGCCGCCCAATTACGGCGGCATCAATGCGCAGCTCTCATCGCATGCGGTCAACGGCAAGCTTTTTCTCCTGGACCTCGATCACCCCACATGGATGCAGAAGCCGTCCTCGCGAACGGAGATCGGCGCCGGCATCGTTCATGATGCGAATGTGCAGGGATGGGCGAAGGACATCGATACGCTCCGCGCGATGTGGCGCCGTGAGTATGCGCATCTTTGGACGGTGAACGCCGGTGCGTTCTGGGATCACGTGTTCGGTCAGCCGTCGGCATATGCCGATCCGACCATAATCGCGGAGATGAAATTCCTCGTCGACATGTCGAAGACGGTGAAAAAACCCTCCCCGCAAAAGCCCGTAGCGGAAGTCGCGGTGATCTATGACGAGAAAGCGGTCGACTATCTGAAGCAGGGCGTATCCCTTAACGGCGAGTGGCATACGACACAGAACAATGAACTGCTCGCGTCCGGCGTGCCCTACGGCATGTATTATGCCGAGGACCTGCGCGAAGGGAAAGTGCCCAAGGCGAAAATGTATATCATGCAGAACCTCATGAACCTTGATACACGCCTTGTCGCGGCAATAGAGAAGATAAAATCCGACGCCGCTACCGTGGTGTTCCTCAGGGACACAGGATATGAGCAGTCATTCACATCGATGGATACGGTGAACAGAGCGGTAGGCATTACACTCGCCCGTCTTAAGGACGCACCTTCGCCCTCATTCAGCATTAATGAGAAGCATCCGTTGGTGGATTGGGAGAAAAAGTCCGACGGTGCGGATGACAGTTCGGTGACATGGCCCTCCGAATGTTCGGTGTTCGGTCCGTTCGAAAAGTCCACGCCGACGCCCGCGCTCGATGTCCTTTCGAGCATACCCTCATCCCTTTCGCTCGGCGGCGTGCATGCCGAGGCCCGCCGTGTGACTACCAAGGGTTCTCTTATCGATCTGCAGACACAGTTCGGCGGCCCGATGAAAGCGGAGCGCGCCGGGTACGTGTTCTTCGAGGTTGAGAGCACAAAGGACCAGGAAGTGCGTTTTGGCGCCGGTGCCGACTGGTGGATGCAGTGGTGGGTGAACGGCAAGCCGGTGTTCGATACGCTTGAGAAAGGCAATGAACGCGTCGATTATACGGTGCGGGCGTACTCGTTCAAGGTTACGCTTCGCCGCGGCAGGAATATCGTCGTCGCCCGCGTGCTGAGCGGTTCGGCGGGGTTCGTGCTTGCGGCGGGAGGCCCGAACGAATTGAACGCGTCGTCGCTTTTCGGGCCGTCACGGGAGCGGATACGGAAGGAAGAGCATACGCTTGCTGTGGTCGACCCGAAAGCCGTCGTGCTGTCCGCGTATGCGGATGACGCGCATGCGGGATTTGCGGTAAAGGATAATGGCGATCATACGAGCGTATTCATCGGCACACGCATACTTTCGAGGGATATGATAGCAGCGCTCGCGAAACAGGCGAAGGCCTGGCGGCTCACCGATCCCGGTGTAGTGTGCGAAGCGCTCGAGGACCTGATCATGCTCCATCCGCTTGCCGCCGGTCCCGTGACGGTGCGGCTGAAACGACCCTCATCGCTCGTGGAATGTGCGCCGGGGACGAGGAAGAGCGCATCCTCGCTTACGCATACGCTCGATCTGCCCGTCGGGGGGACGTATCTCTTCATGCTGCGATGAAAGGATGGTACGCAAAATCGTCTCCTGCGAGATTGTCACAAAAACGCACTATCCCATATGAATAACGAAACAGCGGGTTGCAACCCGCTGTTCTCTATTTTCACACTGCCCTGCGATACTTGACGTTTTCCGTTCCTCGTTGTATAGGTTAATATCCTCCGCATACGAACGGACACACACGTGAAGCGTCGTACATTTCGATCCATCTTCTTTCCATGTGCGTTGGCGGTCTGCGCTGTGCCGTTATGCGCCGCTGCGCCCGGTGCCGCTTTCGTCATGCCGTGGTGGGGCTGGCCTATCATTCTTTTTGTCTTTACATTCCTCCTCGGTATAGTCGCCGTGCTCGGCGGTGTCGGCGGCGGTGTGCTTTTCGTTCCGATGGTGACGAGCTTTTTCCCGTTCCATATCGACTTTGTACGCGGTGCGGGGCTGTTAGTCGCACTTGCCGGGGCGCTGTCGGCAAGTCCTTCGCTCATTCGCAAGGGGCTCGCGAATTTCAGACTGGCATTGCCTGCAGCGCTCATTGCATCGGTTTCTTCGATAGCGGGCGCTATCGTCGGGCTTGCATTGCCGGGGAATGTCGTGCAGCTTGCGCTCGGCATATCAATATTCGGCATCGCCATGATAATGATCGTAACGAAACGTTCGGAATATCCGGATGTGAAGAAAGGAAATCCCCTGACGAAGATACTGAGTATCGGCTCGTCTTATCATGAACATGCGGAAGAGCGTACTGTGGAATGGACGGTGCATCGCACGCGCCGGGGTTTTCTACTCTTCGTACTCATCGGATTCCTTGCCGGCATGTTCGGGCTTGGTGCCGGCTGGGCGAATGTACCGGTACTGAACCTCATCATGGGAGCGCCGCTCAAGGTCGCCGTCGGGACCAGCATGTTCATCCTGTCGATAACCGATACGACGGCGGCGTGGGTGTATCTGAACCGCGGGGCTATATTGCCTATGCTTGCGGTGCCGTCCATCATCGGTATGATGCTCGGGGCCAAGGTGGGCGCTTACTTATTGCCGAAGGTGAACGCGAAGGTCGTACGCGGCATCGTCATTGTCATGCTCATCGCGGCGGGTGTGCGCTCCATGCTCAAGGGGATCGGGATATGAAAGTGAAAAGCGTGACATTATCGGCGGCCGAGCACGGTTTCGCGGAAGTCCTTGATACGGCAGTTCGCATCGGCATGGTACTCCTTGTCATCTCATTTCTCATCTACCTGCTTGGCATTGTGCCATCCCGCATTCCCCCGTCCGCACTGGCGGGATACTGGGGGCTTTCGCTCCATGAGTTCCAGAAGAGCACCGGTGCGCCGACGGGATGGGGCTGGATACGGTCGCTTACTTACGGCGATCACTTTCCGTTCATCGGGATCGCGTTCATGACATCGGTGACCTTTATCTGTTATCTTCGGATAATTCCGCCGCTCCTGCGGGTGAAAGATCATGTGTATGTCTGTATCGCACTTGCGGAGATCATCGTTCTTGTACTTGCGGCCTCCGGCGTACTGCAGGCGGGTCATTGATGGGGAATATGATCGGGAAAGCCGCTTGCGTTTTTCCATTGATTTAATACAATCCGTAGCGGCAAGGCCATCCATGGCCGCCGCTAGCTGGCGCATCCTTGCGCCACGCATGGCCGCCGCCAGCTGACACCTCCTTGTGTCACGCTTGGCGCACGCATTTAAATCGACTTCCGAGGTGTGCACCGATGAAAAAGCAGAACGGCGATACGCGCGCATGGCTTGTCACCGCGAACATGGGGCTTGGCCATCTGCGTGCGGCGTACCCGCTCAAACAGATAGCCGAAGAGGGCATCATTACGGTCGGCTATGACCCCGCAACCCCCGGAAAGGAAGCACGGCTGTGGAAGCGGCTGCAAAGCGGGTATGAGATACTTTCCCGCATACGTATGGTGCCCCTGATAGGGAAAACCCTCCATAAGATACTCGATGCCCTCCTCTATATCCCGCCGCTCTATCCGCTTCGCGATCTTTCGCATCCGTCGTTCCAGGTGAAGATAATAAAATCGCTTGTCAGGCGGGGGCTCTGCAAAGACCTTCTTACGCGCATCCATACCAAGCCGATACCGCTCATCACGTCGTTCTATGCGCCGGCGCTCGCCGCCGACATGGCGAATTATTCGCGCATCTACTGCATCATCTGCGATGCGGACATCAACCGCGCCTGGGTGGCGGAAGACCCGAAGAAAAGCCGCATCAATTATCTTCTGCCCTGCGGCATGGCATTGCGGCGCATCAAGGAATACGGCGTTCCCGATGAACGGCTTTTCCTCACCGGCTTTCCCTTTCCGCTCGAGCTCATCGGCGACCGTTCGCTCGATATTCTCCGGCAGGATGTCGCCGAGAGGCTTCGCGTGCTCGACCCCAACGATCGCTTCTGGCCGCTGCACGGCAAGAACGTCGTTCATTTCCTCGGCAAGGAGAACTGCACGAGAAAGCCGAAATTCCCGTTCACGATAACCTTCGCCGTCGGCGGCGCCGGTGCGCAGACGGAAACGGGCATGGCGGTTGCGCGCTCGCTCAAGCAGCGGCTCACAACGGGCGGTGTGCGCCTGAATCTTGTCGCCGGTGTGCGCAAGGACGTCTTCGAACTTTTCACCCGCTTCGTCGAGGCGGAATTCAAGGGGAGCTCGCACGGCGTGAACATCGTGTACGGGAAGACGCACGATGAGTATTTCCCGAAATTCAATCAGGCCCTGCGCACGACGGATGTGCTCTGGACAAAACCCTCCGAGCTTTCGTTCTACTGCGGTCTCGGGCTTCCCATCGTCATCGCCGATCCCATCGGTTCGCATGAGGAATACAATCGCCGCTGGATACATGAGATACAGGCGGGGTACGATCAGAACGATCCGCGCTATACCAATGAATGGCTCTTCGATCTTCTCAATGAAGGGCGTCTCGCCGAAGCGGCATGGGACGGCTTCCTCAAGGCGCGGAAATTCGGGACGTACAAGATACTTGAGATATTGGCGACCGGCGTGATGATGCGGGAGTTCTCGCCGCTCAAGCGGTAAGAGCCGACGCACACTCACCCATCCCCGCCGCGGAATACGCGGCACCCCTTCCCTCTCTCACGTCCCTGTGAGAGAGGGGAAGGGGCCGGGGGATGGGGTGAGTGTGTCGCGTTACACGCGATTCGCTTTGAGCGACGCGCTCGGCGTCATGTGTTTATACTTCTTGTATATCCGTGAAAAATAGAACGGGTCTTCGAAGCCCAATCGCTTGGCAACTTCACGCACCGTACTCGACGGCATGGCGCGGAAATATTCGTCCGCCCGCGTCAGTTTCATCTCGAGTATCACTTCCTTGAAGCTTTTTCCCGTCGTTTTTTTGAACAGATGCGATATCGTCGATGCGCTTTTTCCGGTAAGCGTCTCTATCTCGGCAAGCGCTATCGAGCGTTCGATGTTCCCCTTGATGTGCTCAAGCACTTTCTCGACAAGGAGATTTCCCTTAAGCGATACCATGTTATTCGATACGATGTAGCGCACGATGACGGAGAAAAGACCGAGTATGTTGGTAAGGTTCTTCTGGGGAATATACGGCAGGGAAAAGAAGGCGCTCTTCAGTTCCGATGAGCTCCCGAACGATCGCCGCCAGAGCGTTCTGATATGCGTCGGAATATCCTCGGCTACACGGAATTGGCCTATCATGATGAAGCCGACGAGCTGACTCTCGACATGCACCGGCAGGACGGCTTCGGTGAGCCCCGCATGGCATTGATAGACGGCCATCTGCTTCGTGCGCGCGCATTCGGCGCACTTTTCCTGGTCCATACGCTGGCAGAACGAGAGCCGCGCAAGCTTGTCCTGGACAAGCCGGCAGTATTCCGCGCCCGGGTTCTGCATGCCGACGGTAAGCTCCTCTCCGTCGTAGGAAAAGAACGTTATCTTGATGTTGAAGCAGGAGGCGAAATAGTCGAGTACGTCCTGCACTTCTTTTTTCAGTATGATCTCAATGGCTTTTTTCATACTGGATTAATTATATAATATGATGCAGAAAAGTCTATGCATTTTCCATCTTCGTCCATTCCCCCGTATACGATTCGAATGTATAGTATAGCGACTTGAACGAGACAAAGGACTGCCATGGACACCGTGCATCGGCTTACCGAGCGCTTCCTCTCCTATAATCCTGAAATGCCGCAGGAGGAGATGCAGGTCTATCTCTCCGAGGTGTACCGGCGCGAAGGGATGCGTGCAGCGCTTGAGCGGCTCTTCGAATGGGAGCTTGCGGTCGGCTATATCACACGCGGCAAGCTTGAGGACAATAAGCGCTATGGTTTCCATGACAGTGCAACGGGTGTTACGTTCCGCACGCAGATAAATTATGCACGCGATAACTATTCCCCGGCGCCGATGACGGGTGCGAACGTCCCGAAGCTCCATTGTCCCATCTGCTATGAGAACATCGGTCTGCCCGGCAAGGAGACGCTCCGGGTGTTCCGCTTTCCCCTGAACGGCCGCGAATTCTTCATGCAGCTCACCCCGTTCCCCCTCTTCAAAAAGCATTTCGTCCTCATCAGCATGGAGAAGACGCCGATGATCATGGACCGGCAGAGCGTCGAGGACCTCGTTGCCTTCGTAGACGACACACCGGGGTACACCGGCTGTTCCAACAGCGAGATAGAATGGGCGGGCGCGTCCGTGCGCGTGCATCATCATTATCAGATATTCGATGCCCTCTCGCTCCCCGTTATGGAAGCGCATACGATACCGGAATATTCCCTTACGCATAGGGAGAACGGCGCCTCTGCCGATGTTGCGCTCATCAATTTCCCGATCGCCGTGTGCCGGGTGACGACACAAAGCCGCGAAAGCTTCATCGATATCTCCAGCCGCATCATCGATGCCTGGAAGAAGCAGGTGCCGGGGAAGAACACCTGCAATATTACCGTACGGAAATTCCGTAATGCCTACGAATGCCACATCATCTTCCGTAATCCCGATCATCGAACGCCTTCCGACCTTGTGAAGATAAAGAGCGAGGGCGTCGGCATCATCGAGGTTGCAGGCGAGGGCATTTATCCGGTGCCGAAAGGCGATGATGCTGCGGAGAAATGGCGGCTCATTGAGGAAGAAGGGCTCACGGTGATAAAGGCGATCATCGACGGGAATAACCCGGTCAAGAGGAGCGGTTACGGGGTGCTCTTCGATACGATCAAGGCCGGCGTGCATGCTTGATTGCCACATCCACAGCACCGTCCCGCAGACGAACAGCGCCGCGCAGTTTCGCGCGGCGCTGGCAGCAGCCGGTATCGCCGGTGGTATCGTCATGTCGCTCCCGCCGCCGTCGTTCCGTTCGCTCACGGATGAACGGGCCATCGGCGGGAGGTACCCGCGCTCTGCGGATGAACGTCTTGATATGCTTTTCACCTGGATGGACGGCAACGGTACTGTTTTCCCGTTCTACTGGATAGACCCCATTGCATCAGGTGCAAAGCGCGAGGTCGCGCGAGCCGTACGCCGCGGCGTGAAGGGATTTAAGGTCATCTGCAATAAATTCTATCCCGACGATACGCGGGCCATGGCGACGTTCCGAGAGATAGCGGCGAACGAGAAGCCGATACTGTTCCATTCCGGCATACTCTGGGACGGCGAGCCTTCCAGTGGATACAATCGCCCCGTACGCTTCGAATCATTGCTCGAGATCCCGCGCCTTCGATTTGCCCTCGCGCATATCAGCTGGCCGTGGTGTGATGAATGCATTGCCGTGTACGGCAAATTCCGGCATGCGCATGCAAAGAGAGAGGAGGCCACAGCCGAGATGTTCATCGATACGACGCCGGGAACGCCTGCCATCTATCGCGAGGAAGCGCTTACGAAACTGTTCACGGTCGGTTATGCGGTGACGGGGAATGTGCTTTTCGGCACCGACTGCAGCACGGCATCGTACGACAGCGCTGCGGCGAAGGGTATACTGAAACGCGACAGCGCGATATATCGGAAGTTGAAATTACCGAAAGAAGCAACGCGCAATATCAACGGGAACAATCTGTTGAGATTTATCGGTATCGATGAGAGGAATCGCTAGGCGGATATGCAAGCGGGGTCACACGGTTCCCGAGCGGAGCCGAGGGACGACCCGCCCTCGATAATGACATTTGAACAGGAGCGGTCATGGCGAATATTGTGGTAACGGGCGGTGCGGGGTTCATCGGGAGCCACATCGTCGAAGAAGCGGCGAAACGCGGCGACAAGGTCATCGTATACGATGATCTGCATTCGGGATACAAGGCGAACATCGAACCGTTCATGAGGGCGTACGGCGTGCGTTTCGTGCAGGGCGATATCATGGATGAAAAGAAGATGGCGAAGCTTTTTGCCGGCGTCGATTCTGTGTTCCATCTCGCCGCGCTCATCAGCGTTCCCGAATCGATGGCGATGAAAGCGCAATACGTGCGCATCAACACCATCGGCACGCTCCATGTGCTCGAGGCGGTGCGTAAGGCCGGCGTGGCGAACATCGTGCTCTCATCGTCCGCGGCCATTTACGGCGATAATCCGACCGTGCCGAAGAAAGAACAGATGATACCGGAGCCGAAATCGCCCTATGCGGTGACCAAGCTCGACGGGGAATACTATTTCCAGATGTACCGCGCCGGACACGGCATCAACGCCACGGCGCTGCGCTACTTCAATGTGTTCGGCCCGCGGCAGGACCCGAAGTCGCAGTATGCGGCGGCCATCCCCATCTTCGTCGCAAAAGCGATAGCCAACGAGGATATCACCGTCTTCGGCGACGGCGAGCAGACGCGCGATTTCATCTATGTGAAGGACATCGTGCAGGGGAATCTCCTTGCGGCGGCCAAAGGCGGCGATGTGTTCAATGTCGCGTGGGGGAAGAAGATCACGATCAATGATCTTGCGAAGAAGATCATCGCCATTACGGGATCGAAGTCGAAGGTGGTGCATCTGCCGGAACGTCCGGGCGATATCAGGCATTCCATGGCGGACAATACGAAGATAGTCCATACGCTCGGTTTCAAGCAGACGACCGATCTTGACACCGGACTTGCAGCGACCGTGGAATATTTTGTGAAGCGCATGGGAAAAGGGAATATCAAATGAAGAAGTCATCGAAACGCACGGTAAAGAAAGCAGCAAGAACACCCGCGGGGAAGATATTCCAGGCGGCAAAACCCGTCATCGGCATACGGGCGGTGCATCTCGACCTCAAGGGCGTACCGCCGACGCCCGAGCGCCTTTTGTCATTCCTTGATCTCTGCGCCGCCGCGAAATACAACGCGATCCTGGTCGAATGGGAAGATATGTTCCCGTGGATGGTCGATGAACGCTTCCGCTGCGAGACAGCATATACCCCCGCGGAAGTGAAGGCATTCATATCGAAGGCAAAGGAATTGTCCATAGAGATCATTCCCCTCGTGCAATGCCTCGGCCATATGGAGACCGTGCTCAGATGGCCGGAGTATGTGCATCTGCGTGAAGTGCCTGCGTACAACGATGTCATCAATCCGCTGGCGAAGGGCGCGCGCGAACTCATCGAGCGTATGGTGAACGATGTCCTTACGCTCATGCCGGATGTGAAATACTTCCATCTCGGCGGCGAGGAGGCGTGGACGTTCGGGACGCATCCGGATACGAAGGCGTATATCGAGAAGCACGGCAAGGGCGCTCTCTATATGCATCATGTCGAGCCGATACTCGATATGCTCAGTGCAAAAAATATCCGACCGATACTGTGGCATGATATGATGACGCATTGGGAGGACAGTGCACTTGACGCGATACGGAACAAGGCTGATCTCTGCGTATGGGGATACGGAGAAGACCCGCGGAAGACGAAACATCATTTCGCCGTGGAGCATATCAAACGTTTCAAAAAGCACGGTGTCGCCATGTGGGCGGGGAGCGCATACAAGGGCGGTGACGGACTTGACAAGGACTTGCCGGATATCGAACGACGCGTGTCCAATATGCAGGCGTGGACCGAGGTCGCACGCGAATATAACATGAAGGGCATTATCATGACGGCGTGGAGCCGCTACAGCACGAATCAGATGCAGGTGTCGCCGATCGACGGTGCGCTTGATGCGTTCGTGCTCGGTGCGATGATACCATACGAAGGGCATACGCCGAAGGATCGCGATACAGCGGCAGCAGCCGTGCTCAAAAAGGCAGGGGAATTCGAGCGCTTTACCGCATGCCGCGATATACTTTCAAGACTGGCCTCACAGCGCATGGCCGGCTGGGAGAACGTTCGTATACTCCGCGGATACATTGTCTGCGCGAAAGATGATGTGCGCAGAGCCGACAGCTATCACGCGGGTATGCATCTGACGCACCTTGCGAACCACGTGAAGCATCTGGAGTCGATAGTGCCGGAGTTCAAGGAAGCGTTCATCGGTCTCATACCGGATCTCTGGCTCGATCGCTATCTCAATGAACGTATCGAACCGCTTCGTGATGAACGTGCGGCAATTTCAGCCGTGATGAAATGAAAGGGATAAAGGACAGTATATGAAAACGATAAAAGTCGGTGTCATCGGTGTCGCAGGCCGCGGGGCGACGTTCGTTGAGCATATGAACGATCCCGAGGGGAGAAGCCGTGTCGTCGCCGGCATGGATGTGAGCGATAATGCCATCGATATGTTCAAGAAGAAGATGCCCGATGCGTACGCGACAAAGAGCGTCGCCGATCTCTTAAGCCGCGATATCGATGCCGTTGTCGTCGCAAGCCCCGACCATATGCACGCCGAACAAGTGACGGCGGCTTTCGCCGCGGGCAAGCATGTGTACTCTGAGAAACCGCTCGGCATCACCATTGAACAGTGCGACGGAATGCTTGAGGCATGGCAGAAGTCGGGCAGGCAGTTCATGGTCGGTTTCAATATGCGCTACATGAACATATTCCGCGCGATGAAGGACATCGCCGACAGCGGCGCCATCGGTGAGCTCAAGGCCGTGTGGGTGCGCCACTTCGTCGGCTACGGCGGCGACTGGTACTATCACGACTGGCATGCCGATAAGAAGAATTCGACGGGCCTGCTCCTGCAGAAGGCATCGCATGACATCGATATGATACACTGGATAACCGGGAAATACACGAAGCGCGTCGTGGGCATGGGCGCGCAGATGTATTACGGGGGTGATAAGCCCAATGATCTGAGATGTCCCGCATGCGCTGAAAAGGATACTTGTGTCGAATATCACTATCGCGATAAAGGCGGGAACACCATGGATCAATGTGTGTTCCGCAAGGAATCGAATGTCGAGGATGTGAGCACGGTGATGATGGAACTGGATGGCGGCATTCAGGCGATGTACACGCAGTGCCATTTCACGCCGGATTATTTCAGGAACTATGTCTTCATCGGCACCGAAGGCCGCATGGAGAACCTTGACGATCATTCCAAGGTCGTCGTCAAATACCGAAAGCGCTCCAAACGCGGGAAGAACATCACGAGCGATGAGGTCCACGACATACGCCCGGCGGAGGGCGGACATGGCGGCGCGGACCCGGTCATATGCCGCGACTTCATCGATATGATACTCGACGGAAAAAAACCGATATCGACGCCGCTCGCGGGACGCATGAGCGTTGCCGTCGGTGTGAAAGCGACGGAATCGCTTCGCGGCAAGTCGATGCCGCTCGATATACCGGCGCTTCCGGCTTCCATTGCCGGGAAAGTGTACTGAAAACAGAGGAGCATGGGAATGAAAGAAATACGACTCGGTGTCATCGGTGCGGGCGGGCGCGGGCACATCTCGCATCATGCGCATAACCCGGAGAACGGGGTGCGTCTTGTCGCCGCGGCGGACGTTGCCGACAAACCGCTCGATGAGTTCAAACAGAAATTCGGCGCGGATACGTTCGTCACGAAGGATTATCGCGAGCTTCTCAAGCGGAAGGATATCGATGCGGTATTCGTCACCTCACCGGATTTCATGCATGAGGAGCAGGGCGTGGCTGCGCTCGCTGCCGGCAAGGCAGTATACTGCGAGAAGCCGCTTGCGATAACGCTCAGGGGATGCGACCGTCTTCTGTCAACGGCAATGAAGCATAAGACAAAGCTTTTCGTCGGCCATAATATGCGCTATATGGCTTTCGTCCGCAAGATGAAGGAGATAGTCGACAGCGGCGCCATCGGACGCGTGACCACTGCATGGTGCCGGCATTTCATCAACTACGGCGGCGATGCGTATTTCAAGGACTGGCATTCGGAACGGAAATATGCCACGGGACTCTTGCTCCAGAAAGGCGCGCATGACATCGATGTGATACATTGGATATGCGGCGCCTACTCAAAGCGCGTTACCGCGCTCGGTGCGCTTTCCGTGTACGACAAATGCGAACGACGCACGGCGGATGAGCCGGGTGTGAGATCATGGCATGATGCCAACTGGCCGCCGCTTGCGCAGAAGAAGATGAGCCCTGTCATCGATGTGGAAGATCAGACGATGATGCTCATGGAACTGGAGAACGGCATCATGGCGTCGTATCAGCAATGTCATTACACGCCGGAGCCGTGGCGCAATTATGTGTTCATCGGCACCGAGGGGCGCATCGAGAATTTCGGCGATCACGGCGAGCATTGCGTGATACGGCTCTGGAACAAACGCGGACCCTATCGCGAGAAGGGCGATATCGAATACCCGGTGACGCATGAGAGCGAGGGACATGGCGGTGCCGACCCGCGCATCGTCGAGGAATTCGTGCGCTTCGTGCGTGACGGCGGGAAGACCTATGCATCGGCGGTGGCGGCGCGTTACAGCGTAGCGGCCGGGTATCTTGCAACAATGTCGCTTCGCGCAGGCGGGAAGCCGCAGATCGTACCGCCGGTGAAAAAAGATATGATCAGCTACTTTGATAATCTGTGAGGAAGTAAATGGCGAATGCAACATCGCATGATCTGCCTTCGGTGATCAGGAATTTCAGGATATCCGGTACGCTTGCGGGCGCGGCACCGTACGGCTCGGGGCATATCAACGAGACATTCCTTGTGACAACGAAGGAAGAAACCGCTCCCGACTATATACTCCAGCGCGTCAATCACGTGGTGTTCAAGAATGTCCCCAAGCTTATGGATAATATCGAGCGGGTAACAAGCCATGTCGGTGCCAAGATCAAGGCATCCGGCGGGAACCCCGACAGGCAGACGCTCACGCTCATCCCTGCATCTGACGGAAAACCGTATGCCGTCGACGGCGCGGGGAATTTCTGGCGCATCTATCTATTCATCGATGATACACAGAGCTACGACATCGTAAAGACCCCCGCGCAGGCGTATGAAGGCGGGAAGATGTTCGGCAGTTTTCAGCGCATGCTCGCCGATATCCCCGGCGAACCGCTTTTCGAAACGATAAAGGACTTCCACAACATCGAATGGCGGCTTTCCGTGTTCGAGGAAAAACTGAAAGCGGACGTGAAAAAGCGTGCGGCATCGGTCGGTAAAGAGATAGACGGCGTGCGCTCGCGCGCAGTAGAGATGAACACGATACTCCGCCTCGGCCGAGAAGGCGCCATTCCCACGCGAGTGACGCACAACGATACGAAATTCAACAATGTGCTTCTCGATATGAATGACAAAGGGCTCTGCGTCATCGATCTTGATACCGTGATGCCGGGGCACGTACACTATGATTTCGGGGATTCCATGCGCACGGCGACGAATACGGCCGCCGAGGACGAAAAGGACCTTTCGAAGGTGGAAATGAATATCGCGATATTTGAGGCGTACGCGAAGGGCTTTCTCGAAGAGACACGCGCCTTCCTCGTGCCCGCGGAGATAGAACATCTCGCGCTGTCGGCGAAGCTCATGCCGTACATCATCGGGCTGCGTTTCCTTACCGATTATCTCGACGGCGATAATTATTTCAAGATACATCATCCCGAACATAATATCGATCGTGCGCGCGCGCAGTTCAAGCTCCTTGCGAGCATGGAACGCCAGTTCGCCGATATGAAGAGGATAGTAGAGAAATGTTCGAAGTGAATATAGTAATGACGCTGTCTGGTAAAAAGAGAGGCCCATAGATGAAATTATCTGTTCCCCGCTTGACCACAAAGCGCATGCCGGTCAAGAAGGTCATGCGTGCGCTCGATTCCCTTCCGCGTACACCGCTCGATTCCGTCGCGTGGAAGGAATTCCCTTTGAAGCCCGCGGTGAATTTCACGCTTGCCTACGGCGATGACGCATTCTATATCAAGTTCCGCGTGAGCGAGGACGAAGTGCTTGCGCTCTACAGCCATCCGAGCCAGCCGGTATGCCGCGACAGCTGCGTTGAATTCTTCGTTTCACCGGACAGGAAGGATTATTACAATATCGAATTCAACTGCATCGGCGCCTGTTTCATGGCTGTCGGGTACGACCGCGCGCATCGGCGCATGATAAAGCCCGATGTCATCGAAAAAAAAATCGATGTTGTCTCGACGCTCGGCAAACGTCCCTTCAACCTGCGCGCCGGACGTGTATCGTGGGAACTTGCCGCGGTCATTCCGTTCGAGATAATGGAGTCGCCAAGAGTTACCGACGTCCGCGGGAAGACGTTTACCGCGAATTTCTACAAGTGCGGCGATGAGATGACGGCACCCCATTACATCACGTGGAATCCGGTGGGGACACCGGAGCCCGATTATCACACGCCGGAATATTTCGGCGAAATAGAATTCGTATGACCCCCTCACCCCGACCCTCTCCCCCGTAGCGGCTATTGCCGCCGGGCTGCGCCAAAGGCGCACGCCTCTGAGAAGGGGAGAGGGGGTAAAAAATGATTATCAACAAAGGAGACAATGAATGATACAAGGCAATGCGATAGTCGGACAGTCCGGCGGACCGACATCGGTCATCAATGCATCACTTGCCGGCGTCATCGAGGCCGTAGCGAAGGCGAAGAACATCAAAAAACTGTACGGTATGAATTTCGGCATCGAGGGGTTCATGCAGGAGCGGCTCATCGATCTCTCCGCGCAGCCGAAAGCGATCGTATCGGGGCTTCTGCATACGCCGTCGTCATCGCTCGGATCATCAAGACATAAAGTGAAGGACGAGGATTTCCCGCGAATCATGGAAGTGCTCAAGAAGTACAATATCAGGTTCTTCTTCCTCATCGGCGGGAATGATACGATGGATACGATCAATCGCGTGGAACAGCATTGCCGGAAGAACGGCTATGAGCTCTGCGGCATCGGGATACCCAAGACCGTCGACAACGATCTCTTCGGCACCGATCATACGCCGGGGTATGCATCCGCTGCGCATTACAATATCCTTTCGGTGATGCAGGGCGGTCTTCTCGCGCATGATATGCAGCGCGTTGATAAATTCACCGTATATCAGACCATCGGCCGCGATGCGGGATGGCTCGCCGCGGCGACATCGCTCGCCAAAAAAGAGAAGAACGATCCCCCGCATCTCATTTATACGCCGGAGCGTGCGTTCAACCGCGAGGAATTCCTTGCCGATGCGAAGGCATGTGTCGAGGAGTTCGGTTTTGTCTCTATCGTATGCGGTGAAGGAATAAAATATGCCGACGGCACACCGGTAAGCGCTTCGCGGACAAAGGATAAATTTAATAACACCGAATTCGGCGCCATGGGCGGTGCGAGCGTAGGTCTTAATCTCCACGCCATGCTCCGCGAGGCATACGGCTGGCGCGGTGAATTCCAGATAACCGAATCGCTCATCATGTGCGCGGCCGACCGTGCGATAGCGCAGGATGTCAAAGAAGCGGCCGCCTGCGGGAAACGCGCGGTGGCGCTTGCCGATAAGGGCGTGAGCGGATATATGGTCGCGATGCAGCGAAGACCCGGTAAGAAGTATTCAATGGAATTCACGACAGCGCTCCTGAAAGAGGTCGCCGTGCACGCGAAGCCGATGCCCTCGGATTATCTCAATGACCGCGGAAATTTCGTGAGCCCGAAATTCAGAGCGTATATCGAACCGCTCGTTGGCGTTTTGCCGGAGTATGTGAAGCTGAAATTGAAAATGGCTATAAAACGGCACGAATGAAAGCGGGGTCACGCGACCCCGCCTGAACCGATAATAGCAAGGAGAACATATGCAGTTCAATAGATCGATCGTTGTCATTCATGCGCATCCGGACGATACCGAGGCGTTCTCAGCCGGTACGCTCAAGCATCTCAAGGATATGGGGTATCGCATCGCCATAGCAACGATGACAGCGGGAGGCATGGGCGGGATCGGCATGTCGGAAGCGAAGACCATCGCTGTGCGCCGGAAGGAAGCGGAGAAAGCGGCGGCTGTTCTTGATGCGCCGTACCGCTGTTTCGGCGGACGCGACGGATACCTGTACGACACCGAGAAACTGCGCATCGCAGTGACCGATTTCGTTCGTGAACAGAAGGCCGGCATCGTGTTCACGCATCTGCCGTTCGATTATCATGCCGATCACCGTGCGACAGCGTCGATCACTGAAGCTGCGGTCATGCTTGCGAGCCTCCCGAGCGTGCCCTGTAAGGCAAAGCCGCTCGAGGTAACGCCGCTCTTGTATCATACGGCACCGCTCGGGTTCTCCGACCCGCTCGGGAATGATATAACCAAGCCGCATTTCTTCGTCGATATAACATCCACCATCGAAGCGAAGATGAAAATGCTCGCCGAGCATCATTCGCAGATAGAGCTCATGCGCGTCATGCATAAGATGCCGGACTTTTTCGATGAGATGAAGAAGTACAATATCGCGCTCGGCAAGGCAGCCGGGACGAAATATGCGGAATGCTTCTGGCAGCATCTGGGCGGCGGTTTTCAGAAAGAGCCGCAGCTGCAGAATGAGCTTAAGAAGTTTATCAGGAAGAGAAGGAAATAAGACACTCACCCCATCCCCCAGCCCCTTCCCCTCTCTCACGGGGATGTGAGAGAGGGGAAGGGGTGAGTAAAAAAACAAGGAGCACACATGAACCTCACCGATCCCAAATACACAAAGTACGCGCTCGCACGCGAAATGTATGAGACCGCCGATGTGGTAAAGCGATTCGACCCCGCATGCGGAAAGGAATACGCCGACCGCGCGAAGAAGATGAAAAGCATATTTTTCACCGGCGAAGGATCGAGCCGCATTTTCCCCGCGAAGCGTGCGATGTACCGCGCGAAACAGAAGAAGGGCGCATTTCCCATGGCTACCGACGGCGCAACACAGGCGCTTGAATACGATCTTTCGTCGGACGCCGTGTTCGGTGCGTCGAATTCCGGAAAGACGAAGGAACTCATTCGTCTCTATACGAAGCTCAAAGCGGCGGGACATCCGGCGCTCTTCGGGCTGACCGCGAATGCTGCCACACCGCTTGAATCGATAGCGCATAGGACGCATGTGCTTACCTGCGGGAATGAGGACGCTGTCGCCGCGACGAAAAGCGTCATAGAGCAGGCGCTTTTCATCGACAGCGTGGTGCATGCATTGTCCGGCACGGCGATGAAGGATATCGCCGCAGCAGCGGAAGCGGTGCGTGGTGCGCTTACGGCCCCCGTGGACAAAGCCATTGTTGATGCGATGGTCAATGCACGCACGGTGTATTTCGCCGGGCGCAATAATGGCGTTGCCGAGGAACTTCGGCTTAAGACGAACGAGATAACGCGCAAGAAATCAGATTATCTTGAGGGCACGTATGCGGTACACGGCATCGAAGAAGTGATGGATAAGAACGAGGTCGTCGTCATCATCGATCCGTTCCCGGATGAGGAAGAGAAATTCGCGCAATGTCTCACCAAGGGTGTCGGGATGTCCGTTGTCGCGATAGCATCGCGTAAGACATCATTCCCCACGATGATGATACCTGAGGGAGGCGAGT
>JBBTBY010000041.1:6137-21013 GCA_038043445.1 Spirochaetota bacterium | reverse complement strand
GTACAAGGAATATGTGGAGCTTGCGGCGGGCTGGAATCTCCTCCTCGAAACGGGCATTGCGCTCGGCATCGATCTTGATAAGCCGGTGCGTGCGCGGAAGATAGGGAATGAATTTACGGGCGGGTGAGCTGCCGCGCCGTGTAATGATGGGGCATTTTTACTTGGCTTCGCGTCGGGGCATTGCCTCGAAAGACGTCCTCGGCGTAGTGCCTCGGACTCGCCGCAGTGTTCGCAGCGCATAATTTCCAATATTCCCGATGAAGAAAAATATCTTTATGCGTTCTATTTTGCTGACTACATCCTTGTAGTGCTCGCACCAGGCGCTTTCTCGGCAACGCCCCGCCGCTTCGCTCAAGAAAAAATGTTGTTGAGAGAAAGACCGAGGATTGTACTGTCGTTATCAGGGGTGGATAGGACCATTCGGGCCGTGACCGAAAGAGCCCTGTTTGATCCTGAAAAGTCGGCATGGGTGCGCTGAGAGTCGGCAACGGTACTGAAAGAACCCTTTGAGACGCAAAAAGATCCGGCATTGATCCAAAAGGAGTTCAATTACACTCTCGGAGAGTCGGGACCGGGTCTTTGAGAGGCTCATCCGACAAAAAAAGACCCGGCTTTGTCTCTTCGGGTATCCTGTTACACTCTCGAAAAGACAAGCCGGGTTACGTCCGCGTGTACGTCCTATTTCGCTGCGGCTTTGACTGGACGGCCGGGGAAGCGCTCGGAGAGCTCCTTATAGACGTTCTCGGCGTTCTTCACGCCCGAACGGGCCGCGTTCTTCGATGAGTTGTAGAACATGAGCGCCGCCTGATACGCCTCGCTCCCTGAAAGCATCATCGAATCGTTCACCGCGTCGGACACCTCGTTGAGCTGAATGGACAGCGCGCGGAGCTTTTCGACCGATGCCCTATCGACGGTGAACTCACTCATGTCGAGGAACGGGGGCACGAGCGCCGGGTTCTCTGCCGCGAAATCGTGCGCCTTGTCCACGAACGCGACGGTCTTGTCGCCCATCTTCGGCATCTCGTGCCGGTCCGCGGCGGAGAGGATAGCGAGCTTCGGCAGGAGCTTTTCCCTGAGCGTGCCGATCGCCTGGTTGACGACGGCAAGTTCGCCTTCGTCGAGCGTGAGAGAGATGCGGTTCTGTTGAGCCATTGTATGGCCTCCCTTAAGTATATTTCTGAACGCCCCCGAAGGGGCAGTCCATTCATGTGCATGGATATACGTCTGCAGCGGAAAAATATCCGTTACGCCCCGGCGGCGATGTTCCTCCGCAGAATGCGGAGCTCAGCCGTTGTTCAGGCGCAATGAAAATATGGATCGGTGTCACCCGTTCCGTACAGCTATATCCTATCCGCGGTGAATGTATCAAATGACGGGAAATTTGTCAAGCGGCGCCGCGGCGCGGAATTATCTTGACTTAGATGTCGTCTAATGTTTGAGCCACACCCGAAGTGCCCGCCTACAGATTTGCCTGCGTGACGGAGCGTTTCCCAGCGACATGACACGTAGTGCTACCACCAGTGCTGCGGGCATTTTTGGCTGGCGCTGTTGTATGACGTTCTGCCCATGTGGCTGTAGAAGTGCCGGTCCCATCCTAGCCCTTGAACACAACCTTCGAGTGCCATTCAAGAAACTGCTTGTCGGGATGCCACATGTCTTTCTTCGGAAGCTCTATTCGTGAATTGTTGAGGCCGTAGTAGCTTCGGCCGTTCTTGAATTCTTCACGCAACCGGTTGCCGACGCAGAACATGAAATCCGGTGTGACTGTGACGTAGCCTCTGTCGAACAAGCGATGCAGGTCGCTCCGAAGGAGAAGCCCATTATCGATACGGTGTTCGCCTCCTTCGGAGTATGGTTTGATATGTGCGGCCTCAAGAACCGGCCCAGAATGCTCTCTAGTGATTGCACATGCCCCTTCATATGCATCTCTGACCGCCAGACTGAACAGGCCTTGGCCCAAACGCGGTTTGACTTGGATGGGAGTGCCATACCGCGGAGGGTCTTCTGCTGCTCCCACCGCACTTCCTTCGACATTCCAATAGCGCGGACCCTTCCGTGCCCGGTCCATACAGTCATTGAGAATACGAAGACCTTCACCGGCGGAAAGGTCATACCGCTTTCCCTGCTGAATCCCGGTTCTCGCCCAGTCAGAAGGGGGGATGACCCATTCGGCTTCGGCGAAGAACACGGGAGCCGAAAGCATTATGCAGCCGATCTGGAAATCCCCTGAACGAATCGCAGTTCCGTCCTCGCCACGAAGTCGGGCGATCCTGTCTCTCATTGCCTCGAAGTTCGGGGCTCCATTCATTTCGCCGAAGCATTCCCAAGCAAGCCAAGCAGGCAGGCTTTCATAGCGTTCAAAGAAGCCAAAGCCGGCGATGGCCTTCTGAGGAGCCCTGAGTTTGAAGAAGAATAAGTCTCCTGGGTTCAGCGCCCTGAAGTTGCGTCCACCATGAGGTTGCCAGAAATTGACCTCATCCACTTGAGGACGCGTAGTCAAGTAGGAATACCAGTCCAGATCGGTCAGTCCTACGTATCCGTTGGGTGTTTCCAAGAATCCTCCTGGGCAACTGTCCGAATGGTCATGGGCAGAATGTCATACAACTGATTATAGACGCAATGAGTGATTTGTCCATATCCGGTATGATATACGCATTACGTCAATCCCTCCATTTTGGAACATGAAAACGTAACCATATAGTACCAATCCAGTTCAAAGGACCGACTATCTACAGAATGATAACATATTGATTCCTGTAACTCTCTCACCAACAACGCATTTTCCCGCACGAAGCGAGCGGGGCGTGGCCGAAAAAACGATTATGTCCGAGCTTCGCACGGATGCGTGTTAGTTCTCACTTATTGAATGACAATTTAGTATTGCAGTATTTTCATCTGTGAAAGGGGCGAGGACATTTCGAGCGAGGGGCACGGTGTGCGCCAAGAACGGCGCAACTGGCGGCGGCCATGGATGGCCATAGCCGCCACGAGCCCCGAGCGGTTTTTTCAGCCATGCCGCGTCGCGTAGTCGGGAAAATGTGTCATTCCATTGTCAGCGTGTTGCCCGAAGGGCGAAAGATCTCAACCCTCGGGAGAGCCGTCGAATTCGTTCGGCAGTATCTGCTTTATCTTCTTAAGCTGCTCATTATTGAGATCGTAGAACTGCACGCCGTACATGAACGCCCCGGCATGCTTCTTCGCCCAGACGATCTTCCCGACAACGACCATGTCCTCTTTTGACGGCAAGTGGATATTGATTATCATCTTCGTGCCGAGCGTATACGATTGCTCCGATTCGAACCGTATGCCGCCGATCGATATGTCCTGAGTATAGATGCGGCGGAACGTCATCTTTTTGAGCGTGTCGTCAAGCGGCTGGAATTCCATTTCCCATGCATGCGGGAAGCGCCGCTTACGCCGTATCTTCGATCGGAATTTTACGATGCAGTCCTTTCCGGAATACTTCGCCTTATAGAGCGCGCTGTCCGCGTTCTTGATGAGCGATTCCCGGTTTATACCGTCGGCGGGGCATGATGCGATGCCGATGCTCGCCGTGATAGCGGCCGCAGCGAGGAAATCCGATCGGGATATGCTTTCGCGCAGGCGTTCCGCAAGCTTTATCGCGCCGTGTTCGGCCGTCTCCGGCAGGATGATGAGGAATTCGTCGCCGCCGAAACGGCACGGCGCATCCTCGGTACGGCAGACGCTTTTGACGATGACGGCTATCTGTTTCAATATCTTGTCGCCGAACAAGTGTCCCTTCGTGTCGTTCGCTTCCTTGAAGTTGTCGAGATCGACGAGGAGGATAGAGAGCGGTTTATCGTGCCGTATCGAGCGTTTGATCTCCTTCTCGAGGAATATCTCCATGTATTTCCGGTTAAAAAGCCCGGTAAGACTGTCGAGCGCGGCCGCGTTCGAGGTGACGCGGAAGAGATGTATCTCAACGAGGATGGGGCTTTCGAGCGAGCGATTGAGATTGATGAAGTAGTCGAAGATGGCGACACGAAGCCCCACATCGCGGTCGACATGTTCTTTCAGATGGTCGTAGTTCTCGAATATCGCCGTCCAATGCTTCTTTGCGGCGGATTCATCGAAGGTGAGATTGACGAAAAGTTCGAGCGAGCGGGAATAGAACACCTTCCTGCTGCCGGTGGTATCGAGGGTGTTCAATTCATTGATGATGAAGGATTCGTTAAGCGCATCCTCATTGAGACGGCGAAGTATGTTCGCCCTGAATGACGGTATATCTTTCATACAGTTCCCTCACACGATTTTGTTCCACCGGGAGCCGATGATCAATGAGGATATAATATCGGTATAGTAGGATAATAGCAACCTGGGGATGATCAACCGTGTGCTGTGCGATACGCGATCAGCATTCGCTCTCAGTAGATGGCGTATTTTCGGTTCAGGTAGTCTTTGACCACGGAAATATTGCTTGCCGAAAGCGCGCCGGTATAGACAAGTACTTCGGCGATGTAGCCATAAAACCCGTAATTCCCGTTATGATCCGAACCGACGACAAAGCCGGTATTTCCGGTGGAATTCCCCGCATCACCGGTTGCCGGGGTGCCGTCGTTCAAATAGACCTTAGATGAAGCACCGTTATGCACGCCGATCCAAAGCTGTGGCACATTGGCAAGATTACCGCCGGCAAGGGAAAGATTGTCATAGATGCCGAATGCGGTGCTTGGGGCCGCGTTCAAACGGAGCATTTTAAAATAATTATCGCTTTTCGCATTGTAGACGCATTGAAAGTTCTCGGTTGCCGTTCCGGTCGCCTTCATGACGACGAACGTTGTCGATGGTATCTGCAGTGTAGGCGTCGTATCGCGATAGAGACGTCTCACCTCAGCCTGACCAAAACGTACTGCACCGATCCCGTTGATGATATTGTTCTCGAACGTCGGCTTCGTGGGGCTTGTGCCGGTAAGATGATATCCGTTCCCGCTCTGATCGGCCCAGGAGGTGACATCGCTTCCCGAGAGAGTGATGCCGGCGTCAGGTTTGAACCACATGGATAGACCCGGTACGGTGTTCGTTTTAAAACCGCCGTTCACGCCGTTCAGGTCATAGGGGTTCGTATGGCCGAGCGTATTGAGATCGATGCACGAGATCAACGCACATCCGAAAAAAGCAGTTGTTGCCAGCAGTATGGATTTCTTCATAATATGTTCTCTCCTCGGAAGCGGCATCTAAAATCGTGTCGTTACTTGCAGGGCAACGGTGTTTTGATCGATCGAAGGCACCACTGCGACTGCTGGTACCGTATCGGGAGATACAAGCCACCAGACAAGTGCTCCGGCTGCGAGCGCGTAGCAGGAATAGGCGCTTATGTTCATGACGTTCATGATGAATCTGCTGTTCTCCGCATCGTTATAGTACAGCGTGGCAAGGGCGGCTGAATTCGCTATCGTTGTGTCGTTATAATTCCTTTTCGCCGTGTCATAGGATATCCATTGCCAGATGCCGAACCCGTTGCAGAGCACGCCTGCGCCGCCAAGACCTACAGCGCTCCAAAAGAGCACCGTTTTTATCCCGTTGGGCTGCATGCCGGACGATGACGCGAGCTTGTCTCCGGACTTTTCGGGCTGCTTCATGCCGCCTATGCGTTTCCTGAGATCATCGACTATTTTCGCTATCGCCGTATCACTATTCTCCATTGCGGTAAATTTTTCTTTCGACGAAAGGACGATGCGCGTCGTTTCAATATTGATAACCTCTACTTGGATAAAAAATGCCGTACCAAGCTTCGATACGCTTCCGTATATCATGTACTCCATGTTAAGCATCTTTCCGAGTTTTACTGCGCAGGCACTTTCGGTGCAGCCGGTGGTCTGGAACTGCTGCTCCTTGAGCACTTCGTTCATATTGTTGCGATCGAGGATCTCGAAAATACCGCCGGTAACGATGTCGCCGCGGAACATTGTTCCGATCGCCTGCGCATCCGCCGCTGCTATTCCCATAGGTGTAAAATCGAGAACACCTGCGCGTGGCTTTCGTGTTTCTGCAAAAGTGTCGGCCACAAAAGTAATGAAAAGGAAAACGCATAGAATCACGGAACGATTCATACTACCTCTGCCCGTATAGTAGTGATCCATCGATTTCAAAAACAAAACAAGGGCTATTGCTTCGTTACTACCGATGATTATAGGTCAGCGGTGAAGACACGTCAAGCCGGCTGGCCGGTGAGCATGTGATCAATAGCAATGCCGTATATATCCCGGCGGTTAAAAATTTCTGGCTGCGCTTGATGCCCCAGACAACACGCTTGCTTACCCTATGTCACCCGTTCGTTTTTTTCGCTATTTCCCGGAACACGCCGATGAGCGCTTCCGTGTATATCATCTCGCCGAAGGCGTCCGTGCTCGCCCCGTCGTCCAAGAGCCCCCGCGGGCCCATGATAATGCTCGAACCCTCGATGAAATAGATGTCGCGGTCGGCGAGTATGCGCGACTTTATCGTGCCGCGTATCGCCTCACGGTATTCCTCCACGATGCCGCCCGTCCGGTCGAGCGGCGACCAGAACGGCGTCATGCAGATTATCGGGTGTCTGACATGGACGGCACGGAGCGTGCGCAAAGCGCGCTCATAGGCCGCGTGGAATTTCTTCACGTCGGTGCCGAAGGCCGCTATCACCTCGGGTCCGATGGCGATGGATATCATCTGCCAGTCGCTGCGGGTGGCCAGATACTGTACGACCGCCTCTTCGGTGAACATGAACGCACCGAGATCGAGCGTGACCGGCAGGAGGTCCATCACGCGTGAGGCGATGGCAGCATGGGTCGCCGAGAAGGCACGCACGGTCGCGGGGGATACTATCGGCGGTCCGTATACGAGCCAGCCGGCCCTGCCGCTCAACTCCACCATGTACTCGAAGGGTTTTTTCAAATAGGCATTGTCGTCGATCTCAAGCGTATGCAGCCGCATGATAGCCCCCGGTGCGAGCACGATGCGGTAGATGCCCTCATCGGCGGACGGGCGTATCGTGAATACGGCGCGCTGCATACCGCGTTTGAATTCCGCCGCATGGAACCCGCTCGTCGTCATTTCGCCGGCGATGCACTCGATCGGTGATATATCGGCGCTGCCCTTGGGGCGAACGGAAGCAAGTATCTCGAAGGTGAGCGCTATCGTCTTTGAATTCGTCTCGAAGGCTATCTCCATGCCGGTGGCCATGCGGGAGTACTCGGTGAGCAGCGGCAGTTCGGCGCATACGGCGCTTTTTATCCTGAGCGGTACGATGCCGTCTTTGTCCTTCGCTATCTCTTCGGCATTGGTGATGACGTAGAAATCCTCACGGGCAAAGTAATGCTTCTGCATGATATCCCCCGGTCATGTATTCGATCCGTCTTTCGGTTTCGGCGTATCGCTCGGTGCGGTGTCGGTTTCGGATGCATCCGGCGGAGCATCCGTGCTGCTTGAGGCTTTCTCTTCGGTGTTCTGCTCAGGCTTCTCTTCTGTCTTTTCTTCCGATGCGGCTGCCGGTTTCGGTGTCGGTAACGGCATGGTCCCGAGGCCTGCGGTGAGCGCTGAGAAATCCGACATTTTCCGTTTTGAAAAGCGGTCGCGCTGCGAGCGTGTCGCGAGCTTCTGCTTCTTCAGTTCTCGCATGATCACCGATTCGGCGATATCCTCATTGCCGAGCGCATCGGTGGCAAGTATCTGGCGTATCCGCGCGGTGCCGTACTCGGGGTGTTCGCGTATTATCATGAGTATCTTTCGCGTCTGTTCGAGCGTTGCATGCGATATGGATGTATCGACGCTCTCTTCGATCTTCGGCTTGAACGCATCGATGCCCTTGCGCTTATAGCGTCCATTGATGCTCCTGAATTCATCGTACGTGAATCCGCATTTTTCGGCCGCTTCCGTCGCATGCATGCCGCCGTTGATGAGCTCGTAGAGGTGCACGATGCGCTCGTACTTCACTTCCTCGAGCGTCTTTTTCGCCTTGACGACGATATACGTGATGTCATCGCTCTGCGGATAGCCGCGGCAGAACGCCTCGATATCCGCGTCAAGGGCCTTGCTGAATTCCTCGGTGGAAAGATGATGATTGTTCTTTATGAATTCGACCAGTCGCGGTTCACCGTACTGATTGCGACCGGTATCCATAGCCTCGGTTATCCCGTCCGTGTAGATGAACACGAGATCGCCGCGGGTGAGCGTTATCATTTCCGATTTTATGCTTTTCTTGAAGAGATCGTCGGAGGGGAGCTGGAGCCCCACTGCGAACCCCTTGGGGTTGAGGAAATACATCTTCTTTTCCGCAGCGCGGTAGAGTATCATCGGATTGTGGCCCGCAGATGCGTAATTGATGGTATGCCGGTCGGAATCGAGCACCGCATAGAACACGGTGATATACATCCCTTTTTTGATGTCCCCGGCGAGGTAGGAGTTGATGCGGGTAAGCACGTCGGAGGCGCGGCGTATGTTCTTCGATTCGATGCGCATCGTCATGCGGCACATGGCCATGATGAACGCGGCGCCGATGCCTTTGCCCGACACATCGCCCACGACAAGACCGAGCACATTGCGCATGACAGGGAAAAAGTCGTAGTAGTCGCCGCCCATCTCAAGCGCGCTCATGTAATTCCCGGCTATCTCGAACCCTTCCGTCTGCGGAATGACCTTCGGAAGGAGCGTGTTCTGTATGTCCTTCGCGAGCTGCATCTCCTTCTTGATGCGCGTCTGGTCGGTGAGCATCGCTTCCTGGTCTTTCATGCGTCCGACCATGCCGGCGAACGCGCTGCCGATCTCCTTGAATTCGGAGAGCGTGCCGGTGCTGAGATTATCCATCGAGAAGCCGGCGGTGCCGACCTTGGCGAGTTCCTGCGAGAAACGCCGTATCGGATTGATGAACACCGCGACAAGTATGCCCACGATGCCGAGCGCGAATATCCAGATGGCCATGGTTATGAACACGGCCCGTAAGCGGAAGCCTGCCATGCGTTCGGCCACGTCGATGCTGTTCTGCGAGATGCCGATGTGCACTTCGCCGACGATGGTCTTATTGAGCATCGCCGGTACGGCGACATCGAAGAGCGCTTCCCCCTTCGGGGTGCGATAGGGCTGTATCGCCTTCTCACGCATGCCGAGCGGTTTCACCTCGGGCGGTTCGCGGTATTTCTCGAAGGTACGGTCGGCAGTGTCTGCAACAATGATCCGTTTCTTGTCAACGACGGTGATGTACGTTATGCCGTTGATCTGTTCTTTCGTCGTCGCCACCGTTTCACCGAGGGCGAGGCTGTCCCCGGCGGCTATTTCGAGGGCGGATGTCGCCGCGATGTTCTTTGCGGCGTCGATGCCCTTTACGAAGAGCGCAGCCTCCGCCGAGCCGCGCTGGAAGTATCCGATGACGAGGAACACGGTTATCCCGAGAACGGTCGCGAGCGTAAAGCCCACCGCGCCCACCTTCGCCGTGGTCGCCGTCTGTGTCTTGACGTTCTCCCAGAACTGCGCGATGATGCGCTTCTTTTCCGCGAGTGCGAGATTGAACGTGAGCGTGACTTCGTTGCGCTCGCCCGCACGCTTGTATTCCGCCTTGTCGGTGAGCTTTCGGATGAGCATGATGCCGAGGCCGCCCTTGCGTTTTACCTCGACGTATTTCTCAAGATCGGGATCGAGCACCTTGTTCCAGTCGAATTCCGATCCGGAATCGGAAACGATGACCTCGACGGCCTTTTCGCGGCGCACTACGGCGACCTTAATGTTTCCCTGTTCGGGCATTTCCTTGTACGCATGCCGTATGATGTTCGTCGCCACTTCATCGAGGACGAGCTGCGCATTATGGGCCTGCTTCGGGAGGAGCCCCCCGCGGCGTCCGTATTTCGACACGAAGGTGCGAAGCCCCTTGAGCTGTGCGAAATCCGCTTTCACCTCCATGGCATACTCGCGGTTCTTCCACATGATGAGCACGCCGATCTTCTGGTACTCGATGAGCTTCTTCACGCCGTCACGGACGCTCAGACCGATGTCGATGGCGACATCCTTTATCGTGACGAGTACGGTCTTTGTTCGTGCGAACGCTGTCGTGAGGAATGACTGCACCCTGGGCGGCAGGAACGAGAGGGGCGATCGTTTCGGGGCGATCGGTTCAGCAGATGTTTCGCCCGGAGGCCCTTCGGGCGGCGGTGTATCAGCGGGAGGTGAAGACGGCGGGGTGTTATCGGGTACTTCTGCGGGACTGTCCGCGGGCGGCGATACTGCGTCAGTAACAGACTGGGGCGTATCTTTTTTTTCGGATGTCTCCGGTTCGGTTACCGTTGTATTTTGTTCATTGTCATCAGGCACGGCAGTTCATCATTCCCCGCGGGAATGGTCGCCGGAACGTCCGGAAATACACCCGCGCTAGCGTTTCTTCTGATTATCGGCGTTTTTGTTCTTTAGATTATCGGTCGCCGACTGCCCTTTTACCATGCCTTTTGAGGGGTCGACGAACGCTTCGCCGGAAGCGGAAGCCCCGAAATGCGACAGTGCTTCTTTCAGGTCGTTATATGACTTTAAGATGGACGAGAATTCCATGAGTTCATAGACGTCATAGACGTCCGCTGACATATTGACGAGGACAAGGTCGCCGCCGTTGTCGCGCAGGTCCTTTATTTCGCTCACGAACGAGCCCCAGCCGGCGCTGGACACATAATCGATGTTCTTGAGATCAACGATAATCTTATACTTCTTGTCTTTCACGATGCCCTGCAGCGCCTTCTCGACCTCGGGAACCGTGACCGTATCGATATAACCCTTCGCACTTATCAGGGCTACTTCCTTGTTCGAGCCGAGGAAATCAGTGCGTACTACCAAATCATCCATCATATCCTCCGCATGAGCCTTGCTGTATTCACCATGCAAATGCCCGCAACGAATACCTCGATTATAAAATAGTGTGGACAAAAGTCAAGCCGCACTCTACAATGGAGGTATGGCATACGAGAAGAAACGACCGCGGCAGGCCGTCGATCCCATGGCCGATGTTCTTCGGGCGTATTTCGATGACGCCGGACTTACCGAGTTCTCGGACTACCTCAGGCTCATGCGCGCATGGAAGCTCATCGTGGGACCGGTCATCGGGGGGAGGTCCATGCCCGCCTCCATAGCCAAGGGCGTACTTACGATACTGGTGCGCGAGAGCGTATGGGCGAATGAACTGTCACTCCTCCAGGGTGAGCTTAAGAAAAGGATACGGGATGCGCTCGGCATGACCGTGACCGAGATACGTACGCGTATCGGCGATATTCCGGAGCCGCCCCGGGAAAATACTGCCGTGCACACGCCGGCGGCACATCCGCAAGAAGCCCCGCCCTGGGTGGATGGTATCGTGAACGAAAGCGGCATTGCCGATGAGGAGCTTCGCAGGCAGTTTCGGCGTGTTATCGAGGCATACTCGGAGAGCGCTCGAGGAGCGGAGCGCTGACGCATCCCGGATGGTCTTGACATTATCGGGTCTCTATTTAAAATATCCGCCATCGTTCGATCCAATACTATGGAGAGCTCTAATGAAGATAATACTTGCATCCGTTCTGTCGCTCATGATGATCATTCCCGCCTTCGCGGACGGTGATGATGTCATGCGCCCGCTGGCCGCGTCAGAAAAAGCATGGATGACTTCCACAATGAAGAGCATACTCGCGGCGCTTCCCGCGGCACCGAAGGACTGGAAACGCAAGGACGATACCGGCACGCCGAGAAAAGAAGTGTCCGCGAGCGCTCGGTATCCCCTATCCATGAGCACCCGTACGGACTATGAAAAACCGGTCACGATGACCACGGAAGAGATGAGCAGGAACGCCGAGGACGTGTCCCAGAGCATGGAAAAGATGGGGCCGATAATGGAGAAGATGAACGCCGCCGCGGCAAAGGGCGACCAGAAGGAAATGCAGCGCCTGCAGGCCGAGCTCATGAAGCTGCAGAGCGGATCGAGCGGCATGCAGAACATGAAGGCGAAGAGCGAAGAAGCGGAAATGCAGCGGCTTTCGATCGATGTTTCCATAAACGCGAACGGATACGATATTGACGGTGTGAAAGAGATCGCGGCGCCGAGCGGCGTTTCTGTCGCGCTTCGCGGGGACCTGTCAACGCGGGCTGAGTATCAGAAGGATATGAAGGATACGCGGATCACGCTTTTTTTCGGGAATTTCACGAAGAAGGGCGGGCCGAATGCGTTCGAGATCTACTGCAAGCAGCCCGCGGGAATGTACACGAAAGTAAACAGCGTCATTGTCACCATCGTTGCGCGCGACGGGAAGCTTGCGGAAGAATATCTTACGAAGATCAATTCGAAGGCGATAGCGGCGTTGCTCCGCTGATAGAGCTCAGGCGAACAGTTTTTTCAGGACCGCAACGACGGTGTCCCGCGTATAAGGCGCTGTGATATGTCCGTGACCGGAGAGCGGTGCCGCCCCCGGCGCGCCGAACGATAGGACCCGTATCGCCGCATTGATCCCGCGAATGCTCGTGATCGTCTCTTCCTGCAGCACGCGGTTCGCCGAACATTCGATAAGGATGAGATCGAGATTGCGGTTCATGCGGTATATCGTGCGCAACGCCTCGGCTTCCGCTTTCGCCATGCCGACTATTTCGAAGTGCTCGCGTATGAGCGTGTTCTTTATCTCCTTGAGCACATCCATGGTCGTGCCGATCAGGAACACACGGCTCGGGGAACCGTCCTTGCGTTTCCCGGTGGGGCGCGTGATGTCCCTTACATTGGAGATGAACGTCGAGTTCTTGAGGAATGCGTTCAATTGCGCCGTATCCGGTTCAGTGAGGCCCATGGTGAGGAGCATCACCGATGTCGATTGATACTTCCGTGATATCATCTGGAGCGCATTGGCGAGCGACTGGAACGAATCCGGCGCCCGCGGCATGTAGCGTTTCTCACCGAGCATGACTATCTCGCCGGACTGGTATTCCGGCTTGTCGTTCTTCGTCCATCGGAAAAGATATACTACCCTGCCGTCCATCTTATGCTCCGCGTGATGCAGTATGTGCTGTGCTCCGCGCGTGCTTCTGATAGTCGCGCGGGGAAAGTCCTGTCATCGTTTTGAACGTACGTGTGAAATGCGGCGTATCGTAAAAGCCGAGCGAAAGCGCTGTATCGGTGACGCGTTCGCCGGCAAGGATCATGGCGCGGCTCTTCATTATCTTTCGCCGCATGATGTAGTCGGTCAGCGCCGTTCCGGTCACGCGATGGAACAGCGTCGAAAGATATTCCCTTCGTATCGAGGCGTCCTCGGCGGCGGCACGGATGATGGCGGCGCTGTCCTTGCCGATATGGCGTTCAACAGCGGAAAGCACGGACACGATGCGCTTGTCGGCGGAGAACATGCGTTCGGCGGGAAATACGGCGGCGTGCGCATCGGCGATGAGGGCGCATATCGCCGCGAAGATATGCTTCCGATAGAAATGGGACGACAGCGCGGGAAGCGCATCGATGAGGGCGGTGAGGGATCGGAAGCGGGCATCGGGGATAGGGAATGAAATGACATCGTTCGCATCGAAAAGGAAATGGTAGAAGAAAAGCCCCGCCATACGCGGCTCCGCGAGGAACGATGTGAGCTCGGCGGCGAAGATATCCGGGAGATAATAGATATTGCACACCTCCCACTGGCGGCGTACTCTGACAGCATGCGCTTCGCCGGGGGCGAGTATGTATATCGATCCGCGGGATATCGTTTCCGTGCGCCCGGCTGCGATGTGCTCGGCGCTCCCGCCGCGGGTAATGCCGATCTCATAAAAACCGTGCGAGTGCATGCTTACCGTGTGCGCATGAGTGAACGAGAGCTCGCGGTGACCGAAGGGAAGGCCGTCGGCGATATTGACATCGCCGGCCGCTATGGTTCGAAGGGCCATATCCGGATTATAGTCTGCCGACGGAAAAAGACAAGCGCGATGCGGCGAAGCATGCCTATTCTCTGCTGAGCGTGATGCGGCGAAGCAGCAGTTCCTGCTGTGTCTTCGGTTTTGTCATGAAGATGTGCATTTTGCGTACATTCGGCATCGGCTTCTCGATCGGTATGCGTATCGTGCCCGCACCCGCTGGAACGGAAATGCTGCCGGATGCGTATGGCTTGCTGTTCTCATCATCGAAACGATATTCGATGCGGAATTCGCTCCCCGTATTCTTCACATCCAGCACGACGGCCTTGTACGGCTGGAAGTCATGGCTGCCGCTTAGTTTTAATACCACTGCCGGCCATTCCGTTGAGCCGCTCTGCCATTCGGGATAGATAAGGCGTGCGGGGAAGCCGCTCTCTCCCGATGCGGTGAATACCATCGGGGGCGTTGTCGTGCGAATATCCCAGCCGGCGAAGGGTGCTTTTACCGCGCTGAAATCGTAGAGTATCCCAGGTGCGAACGTAGGAGCCGATGCGGCGCTCGCTGCCGGTAGGGCGGCGGGAGCGGAGACGGGCGGGAGTATCTTTGCCGGCGGCACGGGGAATCGCGCGGAGCGCAGCGGCGCTGTGTTCACCGGGAGCGCGCTTTTGGCGCTGAGCGATTCGAGCATACGGGCGATGCGCTCGCGGTATGCGTTCAGCAGTTCCGGGTTCTTCGTATACACGGTCAATTCGCTCACAATGGCGGCAGGGACATCGAGCAGTTTTTCCGCCTCGGCGATCGCGGGGATGGAAGCGTCTTTCGACTTTGCCCGTGCAATGAGGTCCTTTAAGAGCGAGAAATATTCGTATTCCTCAATGCCGTCGCGAACGAGCTCCCAGCGGACAGAACCCGCAGGACCGTCGATATATCGCTGTCTGTCATCGGGAAAATTCGTATTGGCAGGGTACAGATAGCGGCCGTCGCCGTTGCCCCAGTACGATATCTGTCCGGGCTTGTATCCGTATCCCTCGACATAGCTCATCGCATCCGTCCACGGGTTC